>JASMGX010000240.1 GCA_030751095.1 Pirellulales bacterium
TGGTGAAGATGTGATCCACCATGAAGAGTTTGAGAGACGGTATAGATAGTAGTCGGAGATTACTGGAGATTCTGTTTGTTGAATCACAATCCCCTATACGAAGCGAAACCCGGGGAAGCGCTGCCTGACCCTCTGCTTCGACTGACTGCGCTGCTATTCGTCAATCAGGGATTCCGTAATCTTTAATCATCCGTAACTATTCAGTACAAACCAGGACATTCGGACGAACAATCTGTGAAGACCAGGCGCTCCGCATGGCATCAAAGACTGACTGTTTGTTTTTCCGGATGCTTGATATATACCCTCTTATTTTGCAGAATGATTCTGCTCCTCTATAGGAACGGAAGGTGCCGGAAACCTTTTGCTGAACTTTCAGCATTCTAATATCTCTTTCACCTTGATTGTTATCAAAGGAAACCGCAGCATCTATGATGAATCTCAGTACATCGTCAACTTTCTGGCTTAGTCGAGAAAGGAAGTTGTATTGCTTTGTTTGTTTTGGTCTTCCTCGAGTCTTATTTGTTTTTAAACATTTCGGGTGTAGATGCAACCCTTCCCTCAATATTCGTTTCACTCGATTCTTATAGTATGTTATCCGTTTTCTTGAGAAAATCAACGATTCATCTTTTTCATCTTTCGCGTCAATCAAGCAGTCCATAAGCTTTTCGGCCCACTTTTCCTCATGTTCGGCGAAATATATCAGCTCTCTTAGGTGATGGGCATTGCACAGCCCATGCGTGCATGCATATGTGTAATAACTTTCCCAATGGTCATGAACCGCCGTTCCTGTGAAATACGGTAAAATCCCCATTGCCGCCATAGCCTCAGTCCCACGCTTTTTGTGAGCAAAATAACAGGTAAGCATCTCTGTGCTCGCCGAATGCAGCCAGTGAAGAGAACCGAGGATACGAAAGCCTGACTCATCAAAGTGAACCACATCAGATGCAATAATTGCCGCTTTTATTTCCTCGACCACCGGCGTTAGGCGCCCAGAGCATTCATTAATGAAGTTTACCAGCGTTCCTTGACTTAACCGGATGCCAAACAACTCTTTATACAACTCCTGAAGCCGCTCATAGCCGATCATGCCATGATGTTTCAGATAGACTGACAAGCTCTTTATTGTTGGCCCGTATTGAACCTTAGCATTCAGATAATCCGGGAAATTAGCTTTGTGAACTTTCCCGCATGTGCATTCTCTTACTTCTCCACGAAACTCTGTCGAACTCAATTGCGGCAGTATAATATCAAACAATTGCCGATTCACATAATCGATGATTTCAGCGTTTTCAAGATATTTGCCGCAGTCGCAGATTCCCTCGACTTTGATTGTAACCTTGTGGTCCGGATCGGTAGTCGGCTGAAGACTATATCCCTTATGACCTTTTTGGCCTCCAGGCTTTTTGTCGCTTCTCTCGCGCCTAGACTTCGTCTTCTTTTCCTGCTTTGTATATGGGCTATCAGATGATGGAGGCTTGTTGCTATTATGGCTGTCTTTGGAAATATGCTCTTCTAATTCCTGCACTCTGGCTTCAAGATGATTTATTTTATCGATTAGTATTTGTATGAACTCAACCGTTACTTCCTTGCCATTATCATAGATAGTATTGAGTTGATCGATTGTAAAATTGAGAAACGATTCTCGTTTCTTCGGCTCCATTGTTATTATGTAGCATTGTTTTAAAAAAATTAATATAGGTTTGGCCCACCTTCGTGAGTTAATGCAGCATTAAAAGGCATTTATCTCACCAAACTACTTAACACTCGTCTAGTATTAATTTATAGATTCCTGTGCCATAGTTTTTTCCAGGGAGGGGCAATATGGCATATAAAATACGGACGATACATAAAAACGGAGTTCACGAAAGCAAACTGATCCAGCATTTGGGAATCGTTGGCGGCATATGTAACGAGAGTTGCTTGGCTGAGCTCATCGACAGCCATATCGAGCAAAAACGGAGAAAGGTATCGGTCGGGCAAGCGGTGCAGGCGATGATCCTGAACGCTCTCGGTTTTACCGGCAGGGCGCTGTATCTGACTCCACGTTTCTACGCCAGCCGACCGGTAGATGTGTTGGTAGGCGAAGGCCTTCAGTCTGCTGATCTGCACGATTCTTCACTTGGCACCGCGCTGGAAGCCATTTACGAGTGCGGCATCACGGAGCTGTTTTACTCGGTAGCACAGAAAATACTGATGCGCTACGGGATCTCGACCCGGTTCTCGCACCTGGATTCGACCACCTTCAGTCTGCACGGCGTGTACAACAGCGAAGAGGAAGAAGATGAGATCGAGGAAGGGGTAATCCACATCAGCAAGGGATATTCGCGCGATAACGCTCCTGAGCTCAATCAGGTGGTCCTGCAGTTGATATGTGCCCATAAATCGAGCATTCCGCTGTGGATCGAAGCACTCAGCGGCAATAGCAGTGATCAGAAGAGCTTCAGGGAGACGGTCAAGGAGTTTCAGAAGCAGTTTGACAGCCAATCGATGCCCTACATGGTGATGGATTCGGCGTTCTACACCCACCAGAACCTGGCAGAATCAGACAAGTTCCACTGGGTTACACGGGTTCCGGAAACGCTCAAGGAGGTCAAAGAGCATTACCGGCAACTCGACAAAGAAAAGATGCTGTCGCTTGCCGAGGGATACCGCTACCAGGGAGTGTGCAGTATGTACGGGGGAATAGAGCAACGCTGGCTGATTATCCACTCCGAGCAAGCCTACAAGCGGGAGCTCAAGACATTCGAGAAGAACCTTGCAAAAGAAAGAGAGAGTAACGGGAAAGCCCACAAGCATCTTCGAAACGAAGCGTTTGCCTGTAAGGCCGATGCCGAGAAAGCCGCAAGGCAGTTTAGCAGGAAGTTACGGCACCAAAGTTACGAATATACCGTTGTTTCCCGCAACCGGTATGGGGCCAAGGGACGACCGGCTAAGGACTCTGAGCCCGATGGGGTTGAATGGTATATAGGCGGATCTCTGAGCGACGATGAAGCGGCCATCGCAGAGACGAAGAAACGCAAGGGTATGTTCGTGGTGGCCACGAACGAACTGGACAGATCAGTGTTGAGCGACGAGCAGCTTCTCGAGGCCTACAAGGATCAGGCGGTGACGGTGGAACGGGGATTCCGTTTCCTGAAAGACCCCCTCTTCTATGCCGAGAGCCTGTACCTGAAATCCCCGAAACGAATCATGGCCCTGCTCATGGTGATGACGCTGTCGCTGCTGATGTATTCGCTGGCCGAGATGAGGATCCGCAGCGCGCTGAAGGAACAGAAGCAGTCGATATGGGATCAGAAAAACAAGAGCACCGATCGGCCGACGGTACGCTGGGTCTTCATGATATTCGAAGATGTACTGTTGCTATATACCAGAAAGGGTCAAACCATCGAGAAACAGGCGATGAATATCCGCGAGGAACATCGAATTGTCCTCCAATGCCTTGGCTCGCAATTCGAGAAAATGTATTTTTTGAAAAATTAACTCACGAATGTGGGGTATGATGATTGGACAAAGTTGGGTGCTGCCAGTTCACACTTGTCGGGGCTATGCTATGACTCAGGGTACTCATATACCGTATGAAGCTTAAACCGGATCAGAAGAATACCTT
>JASMGX010000241.1 GCA_030751095.1 Pirellulales bacterium
TCCTTGAAGTTCCATGTATTCCTGATCTAATGCATTGCTTTCCCCCGCCGGCTTTTCTTTTACAATCTTCCACCGATCCATGATCTCTTTCTTCTTTGCATCGACACGTCGCTTCAGCTCCGCTTCAAACGCCGCGCCTCCTGCGGTGCCGCTTGAGTCCGATGTTTCCAGCGCTTCCAGCTTCCGCGTCTGCTCGTTAACAAGCTGCCACGTGCCGTTAAAACCCTCCTCAAGACCTTTGCTTTGAAGGAGTGCGGCCGCGGCCGCTTCGGGATCGTCATCTCCGGCAGGAGTGGGCGTCGGAGTTGACTCTGGTTTGGGTTCCTCCGGAGCCGGTTTTTGTTGTGATTCTGGTTTAGATTTCTCCAGACCGGGAGGAGGTGGCCGGGGTGTCTGCTCGGGTGGATCAATATTGCTCGCTGCCGGGCCGCTTAAGGCAATCTCACCAGCGGTTTTGGTTCTAAATGTGGCAGAAGACGTATTGGAACCAGTCTGTTTCTCAGCGGTCTTTTTCCCCCCCGATTTTTCCGAGCCTCCCATCAGCAGCACGATCAGGACCGCCACCGCGACGGCAGTGCCGCCCGCCACGGTAATCAACAGCGGCAGATTTTTGTTCTCCTTGCTCTTGCCGCCCGCTCGCGGAGTCGGCCGCCTTGCAGTGCCACTCCGCGAACTGGCCGGTCTGGCCGCTCTGGCCGAACTGGCCGGTCGGGCCACATCGGGCCGCTGTACCGCTGCGGGCTGCTCGACTTCTACTTCTTCTTCCTCACCTTCTTCCTCGGCCTGAGCCTCTCCGCTCTCGAGCACCGGCAGCGTGCTGCGGAGCTGCTCGTCATAGGCGGCTTTTCGCTTCGCGTTGAGCAGGCAGACCCGGGCCTGGGAAATTTCTGAAAGCAGCTTCTGGGCCTCTGCCACGTCGGGCCCCGAAGCGAGCTCCTGCAGGTAGCTCATCTGGCGGTTGGCCGCAGCGGCGATCACATCGCGGTTGGTTTCAAAGAGGGTGACGCCGAGCAGCCGGTAGTGATTCGCTGGCTGCTCCTCGCGTGGGATGCCGAGCCAGTGGTGGTAGGGATCAAAATCGGGCACCATCTTCAGATCCACAAAAAACAACCGGATTGCCGAACCGGTTTATTCTACTGATTGCATCGACCGTTGGCAATCAATTGCAACCGCCTGAAGGCATTGTGGATACCTTGGAAGATCTCCGCATCCCGCCGCCATTTGAAACACCACTTGAGGGAATTCGGGTCGAGATCCGTGTCCTTGAACCTGGCTGCCGTTCGGTACAGACTGTCAATATCGAGCAGGGCTTTACCCAGTGAGGGGCGAACACTCAGGCCACCAAAAGACGACTACAGGCAGAATCAACACCGCTGCACACAGCTTGGCAAAGCTCGCGGCAGCACCCTAACAGGGAGCTAAATCACGCAGCAGGATCTCTACAATCCGCTCCGCCGCCCGCCCATCCCACTTCTCAGGGACCTCACCCCGGGGACCAATTTCGGCCGCGAGGATTTTTTTTGCCGGCTTGACAATGGCATCCGTTTTCCAGCCCACCAACTGGTTGCTCCCTATATCGATTGTTACCGGTCGCTCCGTATTTTCTCTGATCGTGAGGCAGGGCACCTGCAGCACGGTGGTCTCTTCCTGGATACCACCCGAATCGGTCAGGACCAACCGGGCAGCATCGATCAGCCCGAGCATGACATGGTAGCCTTGTGGTTCGACCATCGTGAAACCCCCCAGCTCCTTGCGATCCCCAAATCCGAATTCTGCAATCCGGGAACGACTACGAGGATGGATCGGAAAAATCACTGGGATCTGTTCTGAGATTTCGTGAATCGCCTTCAAAATCGGTTCGAATCTCTCAGGATCATCCACGTTCGAGGGACGGTGTAGCGTAAGCAAGGCAAACTCCTTGGGTCGTACTCCGAACGTCTCATACACTTTTTGTTCCCGCGCCCGCTCGAGATGTGCCAGCAGCGTATCAATCATCACATTGCCCACCAGATGGATTTTTTCGGGTGCAACCCCCTCGTTGTGAAGGTTGGCATCGCCCGAGGGCTCACTCGTAAAAAGCCAGTCCGCCAGCGTATCGGTCACCACACGATTGCTCTCCTCTGGCATGGTCCGGTCAAAGCTACGGAGGCCAGCCTCGACATGTGCCAGGGGGAGCGAGAGTTTGGCGGCCGTGAGAGCCGCGGCCAGAGTGGAATTGACATCACCTACCACCACCACCACTGCGGGCGGATGCTCGTTAAAATCCTCCTCCAGACGTCGCATCACCTCGGTAACCTGCCATACCGCGCCCCCGGAACCAACCTCCAGATTGATATCCGGTTCCGGAATATTGAGCTCCTGAAAAAAAGTTTCGCTCATCTGACGATCGTAATGCTGGCCCGTATGTACAATCCGTGGCCGCACTCCACGCTGCTCGAAGGCGCGGACCACTGGGGCGATTTTCATGAAATTAGGACGAGCGCCAGCAATAATGGAGATATTCATAGGTGACGTTTTATACTTTTCAAATAAAGAGATTCGTACGTTGTTTTATTTCAATTGCTGTCATGTCTCAGTGTATTATGCGTCTCAAGATGTCCTGCGCAGGATATCTCAATAAATTTCTTCCCCAGTCTTTCTTCACAGAGCGGGCGCTATCGAGTGAAAATAATAAAGAGCCAAAATGACCTATTCCACCTTGCGCTATGCAGCTGACGGTGCGCCAAAAAAGTAGGCAAAAATCCGCAGAGGGAGCCGACATTTACTGTCATAAAATAGAATGGGATTGCTGTCAGGGCAATATACCATTTAAAGCGATCGGCCATCAGGCCTAGTACCGCGAGCAGATAAAAACAGCCCTGAATGAATAGCAGGAAGCCAAAGAGTTCTTTCACGCCGGTATGCGTTACAACAAGAATGATATTTGAAGCAAGGGCAATCAACATAAACCAGGGAACGAGAACCGGCATCACCGAGATGGTTAGAACTCTTTGCCGCTTACTTCTTCGCCGTCCTTGTATGTTGTCTTCGGCGTCGAGACATCTTGTCGAGACATCTTAAAGAGACATGATAGCCTTCCTGATCTCATAGTGACACAAGAGGACATTGATCGGGCGATAGGGGATGAAACCCAAAGCAACGCAAACTCGGGCGCAGCACACCGCCGCAACGGGTGGAATCGGCTCGCAGTCCACCCTACCGGGAACCAAAGAAACCCCTATTTTGCGAGAGGATTCGACTTCGTACGATCCGGTGCAAAATCAGCGAGTGGGCGACACTGGACTCGAACTATCACCAATATCCTCGGGAAACGATGCACTCGCCGTAGAGGGCAACGTAAAATGCAACGCACTTGCTGACGATTTTAGCGCGATCGACTCCAATCTCCAGAGTCTGATCCGTGCATGGCCCAGCCTTTCAGAGTCAGTCCGCAAGGAAATCCTCAAGCGCCTACCGTCGCCTTCTTCGCGGTAGCAGCGCCAGACCCAAGAGGGCTAAAAGAATCGCTGCCGGTTCGGGAA
>JASMGX010000242.1 GCA_030751095.1 Pirellulales bacterium
AGAGGTCAGAGGTAACTCGACATGGAATCTATTGTCTCCATAAAACCGGATCTTGCCCTCACAGTTTCTGCTATCGCAGCGTTGCTTCTTGTATACGCTCGGCATAGCCCTAATCTTCGAGAATCGTTCTCTATCGGTGCCGGCATCATTAAGTTTCTAATTGTTCTGTCGATGGCACCTGCGGTGTTGGCCGGCGGAGTTATTGAATTTACGCTGGTAACACTGCTTCCCGGGATCAGTATCAGTTTTCGTGCGGATGCGTTGGGACTACTCTTTGCCACCACCGCGTCATTTTTATGGATACTTGCCACTATCTATTCGATCGGCTACATGCGCGGTCTCAATGAGCATGCACAGACGAGATTTTATGCCTGTTTCGCTATTGCGCTTTCCTCGACAATAGGAGTTGCGTTTGCCTCGAATCTCTTTACGCTCTTTTTGTTCTACGAAATTCTCAGCCTCTCCACCTATCCTCTGGTCATGCACAAGCAGACCGCGGAAGCCTGGAAAGGCGGGAAGATGTATCTCATCTACCTGGTCGGAGCGTCGAAAAGCTTCTTCCTCGCTGCCATGATTCTGACCTACATGCTCACCGGAACACTGGATTTTTCCCGAGGCGGGATGTTCGGAGGGATCGACGCATCAACGATGCTCACTGCCATCTATGTACTCTACATCGCGGGGTTAGCCAAAGCTGCAATTATGCCCTTTCACAGTTGGTTGCCGGCAGCGATGGTTGCGCCCACCCCGGTGAGCGCACTCTTGCATGCTGTTGCCGTCGTCAAGGTGGGGGTCTTCTCCATATTGCGCATCATCCTCGATGTTTTTGGAGTTGACCTTATGCAACAATTGTATCTCGGGATTGGGACGGCCATTGTTGCATCGGTAACGCTTGTGTGGGCATCGACCTATGCCTTGGCCCAGGATAATCTCAAAATCCGACTTGCGTATTCCACCGTCAGTCAGCTCTCGTACGTGATCTTAGGCGCAGCGCTCCTCACACCTGCGGCCATGGCCGGCGGGATAATTCATGTGGCCAACCATGCTTTCTCGAAAATCACCCTTTTCTTCTGTGCTGGGGCAATCTACGTGGCCGCGCATAAAACATTGGTGAGTGAACTCAGTGGCTTGGCTAAAAAAATGCCTTATACCATGGCGGCCTTTACCATCGGCTCGCTCAGTATGATTGGCGTACCGCTTTTCGCCGGGTTTGTGACGAAGTGGAATATCGCGCTGGGGGCCATTGAGGCTCAGCAACTTATTTTTGTCGGTGTTCTGCTCCTCAGTACCGTGTTGAACGCGAGTTATTTTCTTCCCATTGTGTACAAGGCGTACTTTGAAACGGCTCCAGCCACAAAAGACGATGAGCATATCCAAGAAGCATCTCCAGCAATAGTTGTTCCGATTGCGATCACCGCGGCAGGTACTATCGCGTTCGGCATCTACCCGGACTATTTCATGCAATTGATCGCACTCACACTGGGATAGGGCAAGGGATGAAAATCAGCTTTCAGTGGATTGAGAAACTAGGAATGTTATCGCGAATGTGGAAGATCTTCGCTGGAATCTCCGTGTTCCTGGTTGCCATTGATTTTGTTATTCCGCATGAGCATACCCATCTCATTTTCGAGACGATTCCTGGATTTAGCGCAGTGTACGGGTTTGTGGCCTGTACCGCGCTGGTAGTGTTTGCAAAGGTCCTTCGGAAAATATGCAAGCGAGACATGAAGTATTATGACTAGCGGTGTTCCTCCAGTTTTGATCTTCCTGCTTGGAGCGATCCTGATTCCCGCTCTCAAGGGACGCGCCAAAGTTGGACTGCTTCTGGGCACCCCGATCATCGCGTTTTTCAATCTCCTGGTGCTGCCAGATGGCGCTTCGTGGACTTATAGCTTTCTCGGCACACAGCTCATCTTCGCCCAAGTTGACAAGCTGAGTCTCTGTTTTGGCTACATCTTTTGCATTGCAGCGTTTGCCGGCATGCTCTTTGGTTTGCAAGAGCGTGATGATCGGCAGTACGTGACGATGTTTGTGTATGCGGGCAGCTCGATTGGCGCCGTGTTCGCGGGCGACTATCTTACCCTCTTCTTGTTCTGGGAACTGATGACCTTTGCTGCCGCCGTGTTGATTTGGGCTGGCAACACCGAAGCTGCGGGGAAAGCGGGGATGCACTATCTGCTTGTCCATGTGTTCGGTGGATTTTGTCTCTTGGCAGGCATCGTCATCCAAACCTCCCAGACAGGTTCAACTGAATTTGGGTATCTCGGCCTCGATGGCCTTGGCTCTGCACTGATTTTTCTGGCCTTCATCATTAATGCAGCGATTCCCCCTTTGCATGCCTGGCTTACCGATTCCTATCCGGAGTCGACCATCACCGGCACCGTGTTTTTGACCGCCTATACTACCAAAACTGCGGTCTACGTCCTGGCCCGGGCCTTTCCCGGTGAAGAAATATTGATTTACCTCGGCGCATTTATGACAGTGTATCCCATTTTTTATGCGGTGATTGAAAATGACGCTAGGCGTGTGCTGGCCTATAGCATGGTGAATCAGGTCGGATTCATGATCACTGGCATTGGCATTGGCACTGCGCTCGCCTTGAATGGCGCCGTCTCCCATGCGTTCAATGACATTCTGTTTAAGTCTTTGCTCATGATGTCGGTGGGAGCCGTGATGTACGTAACCGGAAAAAGTCTCTGCACCGATCTCGGTGGGCTGTACAAGACCATGCCGCTCACGACGGTTTTCTGTATCGTCGGCGCTGCATCAATTTCTGCCTTTCCACTCTTTAGCGGCTTTGTCAGTAAATCCATGGTGATTTCTGCCGCCGCAGAAGGCGGCATGTCGGTCGTCTGGTTCATGCTGCTCTTTGCCTCTGCCGGAGTCTTCCACCATGCGGGCATCAAGATCCCGTATTTTGTCTTCTTTGCGCATGATTCCGGCATCCGCGCTAAAGAACCCCCATTGAATATGTTATTGGCCATGGGATTTGTTGCGTTCTTGTGTATCCTCATTGGAACGGCTCCGGGGCTGCTGTACAGCATTCTGCCGTTTCCGGTGGAATACCATCCGTATACGGCCTTCCACGTGGTCAGTCAGTTGCAACTCCTGTTTTTCTCTGCCCTCGCGTTCATCTATCTGATTGTGAATGGTCACTATCCCCCGGAAAAGGTCGGGCTCAATCTTGATACGGACTGGGTCTATCGCAAAGCTGCAAAATTGTATAGCTGGATAGCTGACACACCCGTCGTCGCTACGGAAAATATGATCAGTGAAGCGTATCGCACGATACTCATCACACAAAACACTAGATTTGCACAGTTGTGTTTGGCGTTTGACATTCAGGTCATTGATCGGGCGGTGAATGGTGTGGCGAGCATGATTGTCAAATGGAGCAAGACTATGAGGGTTATCCAAACCGGCCAACTGCAACATTACGCCATGATAATTGTACTGGGCACATTTATCATCATGAGTGGGTACATTTTCTTCTAATGGAATA
>JASMGX010000243.1 GCA_030751095.1 Pirellulales bacterium
TGGTGCCGGCAGGTAAAATCAATCGATGAAACTAACAGCAAAACTCATTTTGGTTTTTGTTCTCGGCATTATCATTGTTACGTCGCTGTACGCTTATATTGAAATCAATCGCATTGAAGAACAGTTTCATCGTGATACAGAATCGCTCGCCAAGCAGATTGGCACTGCGATAGAGGAAAGGATTGAGGTTGTATGGCGCGAGCATGGTGAAGAAGGTGTGCTTCGCATGATTCAGGAAGACAGTGGCAAGGAACAGCGAATGCGAGTCCGCTGGACCTGGTTTCAGCCCGAAATCATTAAGACAAAAGTCGTTCAACGTGGCCCTGCTATCGTTACGACAGATGCCGAGGGCAACCGACAGCTCGTCTATTATCGCCCTATCGCTCTCGATGGCGATCGTTCTGGACGCTTAGAGCTGTCGCGACCCCTAGCCGAATTAGACAAGAATAAACAATGGGCAATCATTAAAGTGTTGGGTTTTTCTGCAGCTATGGTACTGGTGTCGGGAGCCGCGGTGACTTTAGGAGGCATTTATTTTGTTGGTCGACCACTCAAACAGTTGATCGAGAAGACGCGGCGAATCGGCCATGGAGATCTCGACGGTCCCTTGCAGTTGCAATCCCGGGATGAATTGGGGGAATTGGCCGGTAGCCTCAATGTAATGTGTCAGCAGTTAATTGCCTCGCAAGAAAAAATTCAAGAGGAAGCCGTAGCGAGACTGGCTGCTGTGAATCAACTTCGCCACGCAGACCGCTTGCGGACAGTGGGTCGCTTGGCATCGGGTCTGGCACACGAGTTAGGGACACCCCTGAATGTGGTTTCCGGCCGGGCCAGTTTGATCGTCTCAGAAAAACTATCTGCCGAGGAGGTCGTCAATAGTGCAGAGACCATTCGCGCAGAATCGGAACGCATGTCTGCAATCATTCGGCAACTGCTCAACTTTGCTCGTCGTAGTAAACCCCAGCCGACCGCGACCGATTTGCGAAAAATGATCCTCGGCACTCTCGATTTATTAAAATCGATTGCAGAAAAAAGTGCAGTGCAACTAGATTTTGACTGTAAGGGAAAAGAGTTTCCGATTTTGTTTGATGTGGACCAACTCCAACAGGTGTTGTCTAATTTAATTATCAATGCCATCCAATCAATGCCAACAGGAGGAACCGTAAGGGTAGGCCTGCAGAAGGATTCGAAGGTTCATTGCAAGGATGGGGTGGAGCGGGCTGGACCCTACTATTGTTTGACAGTTGCTGATGAGGGTGTGGGTATTTCGCCCGAGAACATCGAACATGTGTTCGAGCCATTCTTTACCACAAAAAAAGTTGGCGAGGGAACCGGATTGGGGCTTTCGATATCCTACGGAATTATTCAGGAGCACGGTGGCTGGCTTGATGTCCGTAGTGAATTGGGAGAGGGTAGTTGTTTTGAGGTCTATTTGCCTACGGAGACAGAGGTGTGCCAGGACGAGTCTTGATTGTTGATGATGAGAAGAGCATGTGCGAATTGCTGGAGGTTGATTTGCGCATGCGTGATTTCAAAACGACTTGGTTTACTGTCGCCGAGGAAGCATTTCAGGCACTCAGTAAAGACTCTTTTGATGTGGTACTTACCGATCTGAATATGCCGGGTGTAGGAGGCCTTGATCTCTGCGAGCGGATCGTGGCAAACCGCCCAGATATTCCGGTGATTGTTATGACCGCATTTGGCAGTCTGGAAACTGCCATCGCTGCAATCCGTGCGGGAGCGTACGATTTTGTTACCAAGCCAATTGAGATGAACCTGTTGGGAGTTACCCTGAATCGAGCGGTCCAACACCGCAACCTGCAGGAGAAGGTCAAGCGACTTAGCGAAGCAGTAGCCCGCAGCGAGCGATTTGGAGATATCTTGGGCAGCAGCCCACCCATGCAGGAACTGTTCGATCAATTGGCTCGCTTTGCCGACTCGGAAACGTCTGTTTTGATAACAGGCGAAAGCGGTACGGGAAAAGAATTGGTTGCGCGGGCCATTCACCGGCAGAGTCGTCGAGCAGAAAAGCCTTTTGTTGCGGTGAATTGCGCTGCAATCCCCGATACACTGCTGGAAAGTGAATTATTTGGCCATGCAGCAGGGGCATTTACCGACGCCCGTGGCGAACGTAAAGGGCTGTTTCTCCAGGCAGAGAGAGGGACACTGCTATTGGATGAAGTTGGGGAACTTCCATTAACAATGCAGCCTAAATTATTGCGTGCACTGGAAGAGAATGTTATTCGACCGGTCGGAAGCGATCAGGAGGTGCCTTTTGATGTTCGTATCCTTACCGCCACAAATCGCGATCTTGAAACAGCAGTTGAAGATGGCAGGTTTCGTGAAGACCTTTTTTTCCGCGTCAATGTTATTCAGTGTGACCTGCCCCCGCTACGGTCACGTGGTACCGATATTTTGTTGTTGGCACAGCACTTTCTGGAAATATTTGCCTCCCGGGAGAAAAAACAGGTAACCGATATTTCTAAAGCGGTTGCCGAAAAATTACTCAGCTATGCGTGGCCCGGCAATGTTCGGGAATTGCGTAATGTCATTGAGCGAGCGATTGCTTTGACGCGGTACGATCGACTGGGAGTGGAGGATTTACCCGAAAAGATTTGCAACTATCGCAGTTCGCAGGTTTTCATTGGTGGGGAGGATCCTACCGAACTTGTGGCACTTGAGGAAATCGAACAGCGATATATCTTGCACGTTCTTCAATCGGTGGATGGTAACAAAACGCTGGCGGCCCGAATCCTTGGTTTAGATCGAAAAACGCTCTATAGGAAGCTCAAGGACGATAAGTTGGCGGGCGAAAACAGTTCGGTTGATCCCGACACCGAGAGCCCGGCGACAAACGCCTAACAGCTATCTACATAAAGACTTCATAACGGGGCAGCTTTCCACGGTGGGGCATTCTGCCGCGCACCGTTGCCGCATTTCTTTTGGCAGCTTGTTTGCCCATCACCTTACAGACAAACGCCTTGTGCCTTCTCTGAGAGATCCTTGTCTTTCGGCACACCCCTTGCTTCTTAGTCACACCAAAAGGGACCGACGTTTTGAACGGTCCGTCAGCATGGATGTTTGTACGGTTTGTCCAGTGAAAAGGGGATGAAGAGAAGGGAACGAAGTGCCATGTCTAGTTCAGTAATGACAGAACGCAATGATCAATTGTGCGGTGATTGGGAAAACCGATTGACCGATGAGCAGCTACTGCTCTCCTACAGGGAGACCGGTAACGAGGCTCAGTTTGCTGAGCTTGTTGATCGATATCGCGAACCGCTGATGTATTTCCTCAAGCGGCAAATCGGCAACCTATCGATTGCGGAGGATGTACTACAGGCAACCTTCATGCAATTGCATGTCAAATGCGAACAGTTCCAGGAAGGTCGGCAAGTGAAACCATGGCTGTACCGCTTTGCTATCAATCAGGCAATCGACAGTAACCGA
>JASMGX010000244.1 GCA_030751095.1 Pirellulales bacterium
TCACTGGGCATAAAGGGTGCGTAGGCGGCTCGTCATGTCGGTTGTGAAATCCCCCGGCTTACCCGGGGAACTGCAGCCGAAACTGGCGGACTTGAGGACAGGAGGGGAGAGTGGAACTCTAGGTGGAGCGGTGAAATGCGTTGATATTGGCAGGAACACCAGTGGCGAAGGCGGCATACTGGGGGATTACTGACGCTGAGGCACGAAAGCTAGGGTAGCGAACGGGATTAGATACCCCGGTAGTCCTAGCCGTAAACGATGGGCACTAGGTTGGAGGCTCCTCCATAGGCTTCCGACCGAAGCGAAAGCATTAAGTGCTCCGCCTGGGGAGTATGGTCGCAAGGCTGAAACTCAAAGGAATTGACGGGGGCTCACACAAGCGGTGGAGGATGTGGCTTAATTCGAGGCTACGCGAAGAACCTTATCCTGGTCTTGACATGTTTAGGAATTCTCGTGAAAGCGAGAAGTGCCTTTCGGGGAGCCTTTACACAGGTGCTGCATGGCTGTCGTCAGCTCGTGTCGTGAGATGTCGGGTTAAGTCCCTTAACGAGCGAAACCCTTGTTCCTAGTTGCCAGCACGTAATGGTGGGGACTCTAGGGAGACTGCCGGTGTTAAACCGGAGGAAGGTGGGGATGACGTCAGGTCCTCATGGCCTTTATGACCAGGGCTGCACACGTCCTACAATGCAGTGTACAGAGGGAAGCGAACTCGCGAGAGCAAGCAAATCCCAAAAAGCACTGCCCAGTTCGGATTGCAGGCTGAAACTCGCCTGCATGAAGCCGGAATCGCTAGTAATCGTGGGTCAGCATACCACGGTGAATGTGTTCCTGAGCCTTGTACACACCGCCCGTCAAGCCACGAAAGTGGGGGGCATCCGAAGTCGCCGGGCCAACCCGTAAGGGAGGCAGGCGCCTAAGATGAACTCCGCGATTGGGACTAAGTCGTAACAAGGTAGCCGTAGGGGAACCTGCGGCTGGATCACCTCCTTTCTAAGGATTTCTGCTATGCGATGGCGACATCGCATGGCCATAAATTTTGGAGACAGATCTCAAGCGAAAGGTGTTGGATCGCCAAAGTGAGCAATCACGTTGGCAACTCCCATATTGAAAGAGAAGAAGCCCGCTGCGGGCATAGCCAGTCCGCATGCGGGTTTTTTTATTGTCCGGGGCATGTTGGGGATATAGATTAATGGCTCCGCGGGATTTGCAGGTTCTCTCGCCGTCGTAGAGAATGGGTCGCCGAGGATGAAATGCCGAGTGCGGTCTTGCGACAGGCTGGTTCCTTTTCTAGTGAAGGATAAGTCCGATGGAAACGCTGCAAAAAGAAGACCATCGCATTGGTCGCATTGGCTGGCTGCGGGCGGCGGTGCTCGGCGCCAACGATGGGATTCTCTCCACGGCGAGTCTGGTGGTCGGTGTAACGGCTGCCAATGCCTCGCGTGCGGAGGTCCTGCTTGCGGGTGTGGCTGGTCTGGTCGCCGGTGGCATGTCGATGGCGGCCGGCGAATATGTTTCCGTCAGCAGCCAGGCCGATACGGAAAAGGCAGATCTAAAGCGCGAACGCCACGAACTGGAGACCGATCACGCGGGGGAGCTTGTCGAACTGGCAGAAATTTATGTCGACCGGGGACTCACGCCATCGCTGGCCGAGGAGGTTGCGGGGCAACTGATGGAGCACGATGCTCTGGCCGCGCACGCCCGGGATGAACTTGGGATTTCTGTGGTCACCACGGCGCGCCCGATCCAGGCCGCGCTCACGAGCGCATTCTCTTTTGCAGCAGGAGCGTTGTTGCCGCTATTGATTATCGCTGCCTCTCCGCAGCCTTCTGTGGTGTCGGTGGCGACGGCCTCGCTACTGTTTTTGGCCCTGCTCGGTGCGCTTGCTGCCCGCGCAGGTGGCGCGCCGATGATCCGCGCCAGCCTGCGAGTCACCCTATGGGGTGCCCTGGCGATGGCGCTCACCGCGGGTGTGGGAGCATTATTTGGACTGGCAATATGAATTGCCCAGTGATGCATTGCCGAGTGATGCATTTCCCGGTGGCAGAGTGTCACAGGCGATGTTGTGTCACAGGCGATATTGTGTCACAGGCGATGTTGTGTCACAGATAATGTTTTTACAATTTTCCCGCCGGCCGGAGGCCCTCTCCTTTCGTGCCGGTGAGTTCATCGCCCAGATCCTTGCGGAACCGCTCACCATCGGCCTGTAGGCGAGCGACAATCTCGGGGTGGGCATCAGCGACATTCTTGGTTTCGCCCGGATCGTTTTTCAAGTCAAAGAGTTCCAGGCCCACATCGGCAAACTCGTACTTTACCGGTTGACCATCTTTGCCGGGCTCGCGACCGGCGAGCGTGCGGTAGCGGTGCGGGAAGTGCAGTTTCCAGCGGCCCCGGCGGACCGCCTGCAGCTCGCCCAGAAAATAGAGGGCGTACGTCTGTTCCGGAAAATCGTCTTCCGGTTTGCTGGTGAGTAGCGGGCCAATGTCGCGCCCGTCGATTTTCCGCTTCGGCAACTTGGCCCCGATCAGATGGGCAATCGTCGGCAACAGGTCGATCGTCATCGCCGGTTTATCGCAACTCGTCCCGGCGGGGATCGTCCCGGGCCACCACATGATTGTGGGGACGCGGCAGCCACCATCAAACATGGTCGCTTTGCCCTCGCGAAGCGGTTTGGCCGAACCGGCATGGTTGCCGTAGCTGAGCCAGGGACCGTTGTCGCTCGTGAAGATCACGAGCGTCTCCTTTTCCAGGCCGCAGTTGCGAATCGTGTCCAAAATTTGGCCCACCGACCAGTCGATCTCCATCATCACATCGCCAAAAAGTCCCTGCTCACTCTTGCCTTTAAACTTATCGGAGACAAACAGCGGCACGTGAACCATCGTTTGCGGCACATAGAGGAAAAAGGGGCGGTCTTTGTTCCGCTCGATGAAATCGACCGCATGTTCGGTGTACCAGGTGGTGAGCATCGCCTGATCTTCACCGGTAACTTCGGGGTCGATCACCTCGTTGCCTTCGATCAAGGGCAGATCGGGATAGCCGCTTTTACGGCGGACCGCATCGGCTGGAAGTTTGGCATACGCCGGGTGCAGCGGCCACATGTCGTTCGAATAGGGGAGCCCAAAATATTCATCGAACCCGTGCTGTAGCGGCAGAAACGGTTTGCGGTGGCCGAGGTGCCACTTGCCAAAACAGGCAGTGGCATACCCTTTTTGTTTACAGATTTCAGCGAGGGTCTCTTCTTCGGCAGCCAGGCCGTGCCCCGCACCCGGACCGAGTGCCCCGTTGATCCCGACCCGCTGGTTGTAGCAGCCGGTGAGCAGTCCTGCCCGCGAGGAGGAGCAGACCGCCTGGGTGACGTAAAAGTCGGTGAAGCGTCGCCCTTCGCGGGCCATCCGGTCGAGGTTAGGCGTTTCGTATCCTTCGGCGCCGAA
>JASMGX010000245.1 GCA_030751095.1 Pirellulales bacterium
ATCCTCCTGGTTGGATTGAACAACCGTTCCAAGGGCACCGTTTGACATAACGATATGGCTCCCAATAGGGTAGAGTGAGAGAATGTAGACAAGGGCGGCAAGTACTGTAGGCGCCCGCACTCCTGTCCGAGCAGTACCCGGCGACTGGTAAAAGATCGTCCCGCATAGATTTCTGGAATCCCGCATTACCATCGGCCCGAGGTATGATAAGAGCGCGGGAATGAACGCGCACTGCATACTGAACCGAAGATACGCCAATGATCATCAGCGTTGCAGTACCGATTGTACGTGTTCAGCCTCGACCTGTTTGCTTTTCGACAGATATGCTTTCCTCAAAGACGCGGTGGTAATGGTGCCGATTGCACGCATGGTACCGCCTGAGGCCTGATGAATAAGTTCGAGGGCATTTCTCGTTATCAACGGCGCGGAGGCGCCGCACTCAGACAATCGCGTTTCTATGTAGGTGCAGGTCTCCTCTTTCGGCAACGAATCGACAGAGATGGAGACGGTAATTGAGGAAGCGAGTGACTCGAGGATCGAAAGCCCGAAGCGGCGAGGCAGGTGTTCATTCCCGCACAGCAAGACGGTCAACGCGTTGAGTGAATCGGTGTGAAAGTTGGTCAGGAGCCGTATTTCTGCGAGGATGTCGTTGTTCAGCAGGTGCGCCTCGTCAATGATGAGCACCGGATGAATCCGGGAACTTGATCGAAGCGAGAGGATGTGCTCTTTGATCGCCCGGAACATGGATGCTCGCCGATGGCCGGAGTCAAGACCGAATGCATCGCAGAGATGGGTATAGAACTCGACAATGGCCACCGAGGTGTGACACACATAATAGCTTTTGTAGAGTCCTGGCTGGAGACGGTCGATGAGCAGGCGGAGTATACAGCTTTTGCCGGTACCGCTTCTTCCGGTCATCAAGCCGATGCCACGGGTTTCCACCAGCAATTCGGCGGCGGCGAGGGAACGTTCGACCGAGGGGAGCATAAGCAATCTCTCGACACCGATCTCTCGAGTGAATGGATCTGATGAGAGGTTGAAGTAGCTCAAGTATTCGCGGTTACGCATCATCGTCCTCCTCATCTTCCGGATCGACCGCGGGCAATTCACTTGCAGCGAGCGAGGAATCGGTAACCGACAGCGACCGATCGACTGCAGGATTGCTCGAGTCCGGTTTGATCTCGGCGGCAAGGTCCTTGTGCAAGTTAGTTCGGCGAACCTTGGTATTAGCGTATGAATCCACGATTCGCGCGGTGCCGCATTCGGTGTGGTCAAGCAACACAGTCAGACGTCTGCGATCTGCCGAAACGCTTGGGTCGTAGCGAAGGGAGATGCGCTCACCGATCAGTGAGGAGGGGACTTCGTAGAGCACACCATCGAGCGTGAAGGTGGAATCCCGGTATACCTTCCGGGTCACCTCGTGCATAAAGGCTGAGTCGAGATCGATAGTCGGGTCGAGGGGAATGATGTCGGAGGCTTTCTCGAGCCACCGGTCAAGCGGCGTTGCTCCACTCAAGCCCCGATGAGGAGAACGGTGATACTCAGCCTCCACCCAGCTTCGGAATCGCACCGAGAGGTCTGCGAGGCTGGCGATGGAATCCGGATCGAGAGGACGAAAGAACTGACCCCGGGCGGTTCGGTAAAAACGCTCCTGCTTTCCGCGCCCACGAGGCGTGTATGGCCGTGAGTGGATGAGCAACAGCCCGAGTGAGTCGGTGATGCGTTTGGTCTGCATGCTGATAAAAGGAGCTCCGTTGTCGACATAGAGGCGGCCAATTCGCCCATGAGCGGCGAGGATGTGTTTGATGCCGGCCTCGAAGTGGAGTGCACGTTCAGAAAATGCGAAATGGGTGTAGAGGATCCTTCGGGTGGCGTCGTCGATGAACGTCAGCAGGATTGCCTTGCGTCTGAGGCCTTTCTCATCCGGGACACTGATGGAGTGCATACAATCTGCCTGGACACACTCCAGCGGCGAGAAGAACTCGAACTTCAGATGCTTCTCCCCGTCTGCGGCCCGAAGTCTTTGTTCGCGTTTCAGACCCATTGAGCACACGAGTCGAGAGAGACTCGAGGATGAGATAGTGCCGGAGATCTTTCCTTCCCTGCGTAGGTGGGCAAGCACCGTGGTTGCGGCAAGGTGTGGCTTCGCCTCGAGGTTCGACATCAACAGCGCTGTCTCGGATTCCGAGAGTGAGCGGCACCGACCGGCGTCTGAGCGAAGCTTCGGCTCAAGTCCCGCTTTTCCCTGCTTCTTGAAGGCATACATCCACTTGCGGATGCACGCCTCGCTCAACCGACGCTTACCGAGGTACGGGATCTGGTGTTCCTGCCCCGCCTTTTGGCGAACCAGCTCCGACACCTGTGTGGTGCTCAGGTACGGGTTGGCGAGTTCTGCGACCAACGCGTAGCGGAACTCGGTGATTTCCCTTCGTTTTTGAGCTTTTTGCTCATCGTTCATGGATTCCTCCTGGATTCGTTCTGATTCCAGGAGCGTAACCGACCGGGGGAGCCTGCGGGAGAACCACGGTTATGTGAAGTTCGTCGTCTCGCGCTGCCGGTTGAGAATCTGATGATCGAAGCGCGGCAGAAACAGATGCAGTTGTACTGGTGGGTGAGACAGAACCGGTTCAGCGACCACAGCGGACATTCGCTTGCACCCGCCACTGACTGAACCCACTCCATACCTGACAGCCTGTCGTCTGCCACCCCGGGGAATAACGCCTTCGCTCGGGCAATCGCGGTAGAGAACATCCTGTCCAGCTGCTTTGGATACCGGGCGCTTACACCAAGTAGCCGTAGCGGCTCCGACGCCGTTGTGCGTCCGACCCCGGCTGATCGATCGAGGAGATATCTTTCGGCCTCCTGGGTGCCTATAGAGGTTCCGGGAAGCGAGAACCTTGGCATGAGTGCGTGAGTCACCCGGCACCGAGAACAACGAACCCGCAGGACAAGAATCAGTGAGTTGTAGAAATACTTCGTGTATGAACCGTGGCGAACGAATTGCCCGACACACAAACATGCCGGACACAAAACTTCCGACAGGAGGACGGACCAGGTGGAATCGAGTACGGAAAAACTATAGTCATCGGCGCGGATGTCGATTAGTATAACTGTATCTAGTACGGGGGAGTGGGCATGCGGAAACCAACCAGACGCCCGCTCTCTCGTCTCCTTTTCCCTATTCTTTAGATACAGTACATCGGCAATAATTCCTTATTTCTCAAACAGGAGTGCGGGCGCCTACAGCACGGCGGTGACTAAGAACGGGAATCCGGAGGAGTTCACGAAACGCTATACGGCACTGCTGGATCATTACAGAATGAAGCCGAAGCGTATCAATCCCGGAGAGGCGCATGAAAACGGCGATGTGGAACAATCCCATTTCAGGTTCAAGCAAGCGGTGGATCAGGAGCTGATGTTGC
>JASMGX010000246.1 GCA_030751095.1 Pirellulales bacterium
CCGATCGGCTTTTCAGGGCTACTTGCCCAGCGATACGATTGCCATGTCCTTTGATCCGAGCCAACCGAGTTTTGCATCGAGTGGAATGTCAGGCGCGATGGCACAGGCTGTCATGGATTCGCGAGGCTCGTCATCGGACTCACAGGTATCTGCTTCGGGCGGTGGCGGCGGTGGCGGTATAATGCCACTTTCTATTGGTGGAGATTTTGCTAGGCCTGGTCTCTTTGCGATTGCCGCCTTAGATCCTGCTGGTCTTATAAATTCAAATCTTGATAGTTCTGGAAGCATTGCAGGAGAAGATCAGGAAGGTGAGGTGAATGAGTTGGGCAATGATATTGATCAGCTCGAAGAAGATGACCTCACGACCCGTGATGATGAAGAGGAATCGGTCCCCGCTGAAGAGGAAGACAATCTGGACACAGATGAGTTTGATGGCGAAGGGGACGCACTACCGGAAGATGAAGAAGAACTTGACGAAGCAATATCGGTTCTTTTCAATCTCATTGGTGAGGCCCTTGCTTCCGATTCAGGACATGTTGACGTCCTTGAAATTTTGGAGAGCGATAGCGAGTCATCCGATCAAAGTCAGATGCCCGATGCCTCGGAGTACCATCATGTTTGGGAAACATCGGAGTTTTCGGTCATGTCGATCGATGAGGCGAGGGCTACGTCAGTGGCTCGAGTCGAACCTGCAGGCAAGGGCAAAGTTTTGACCGTTTAAAGGCAGCTCTCTTCTTCTGACGACTTTGTTTCTGCAGCGACAGTTTTCTCGCCGATTTCATCAGGGATTTTAAGGTGCCCTCGGCCTCTTCCCGGTGTCCCACGATCAGCCAAGCACAGAAAGTGGGCATCTGTGGGCAATCGGATTGGGTGTCCGGGTGATTGCAGAGGATGGGTCAAAACTGGAACGCGCCTCTAAAGATATCGTTTTAGGGCTGTTTGCCGGAAAAAATGCCCCCTCACTCGAGGGGGTCAAACCATTTTGTTGTCCTATAAACGTGACAAAAATACAATACACAGGTTGGACGAATCTATGTTCCTACACAATTCAATGAAACGGACAGGTCGAGGTTGCAAGGCTCCCGGTGCGCGCTGTTGCGATCAGATTAAGCTGTCTGTCGAATCGCTCGAGTCACGACGATTGCTTACGGGAAACGATCCATGGGAAGCCGATTGGTCGTTTGGGGACAATCCCTCATCGTTCGTTAGTTCCTCATCATTCTCTAGTAATGTTGAATTTTCGTATGACAATCATTTCGAGAGTCTCTCGACCGGATTCAGGCAACAGGATGTGGCAGACAGTGTTGCCAATGGAATTCTCGCTCGCCTTGAAGCCCTGTTGTCAAATCAGAACCCGGTACCTCCGGAGTTGTCACCGGTGCTTCCATCCGAACTGACCTGGGCCGGTACAGTCACAAACCCGCTCATTGATAGCTTTGAGATTGGTCGGGGCGTTACAGCCGCAGATGCAACCGATTGTGCGATCGACGTAGAAGGGAGCGATGATCCCTTAGTGGCGATTGGATTTGGCGAGGCGGTTGACGATGTCACGCTTGCGGTGAACCATTACTGTTCGCAGCAAGTTTTAGATCTCGCAAACTCCCTGGAACTGCTGCCTGGCCAGATTGTCGCGTCCATCTGGTTTGATCCGATTAATTTTTCGGTCAGTATTGGCGGTAATGAAGTGAGCTACGATTACGATAATAACCCCAGCGCGATCGTAGGCGATATTCCGGGAGCATCGCTTGTGGTTACGTCTGCTGGACAGTTCACGCCTGGTGGCGTTCAGTCGATCATGTTCGCGGGTGATGCCTCGAGTATCGATATTCAGATGTCGACCACCAACAGTGGTGAATTGATGCGTGGTGGAGTGAATATTTATACAGTTACCGCGGGCAGCAATGGGCTGATGCTCCAGCCGACGATCAGTACCGCTTTTCAGGGATATTTGCCTCGGGACACGATTGCCATGTCCTTTGATCCGAGTCAACCGAGTTTTGCATCGAGTGGAATGTCAGGTGCTATGGTTCAGGCTTTCATGGATTCGCACGGCTCATCAGCGGCCTCACAGGTATCGACTGGTGGTGGCGGTATCATGCCACTTTCTATCGGTGGAGATTTTGCCGCGCCCGATTTCTTTGCGATTGCCTCCTTAGATCCTGCTGGTCTGACACATTCAGGCGTTGATATTTCTGGCGGTATTGGAGAAACAGATCAGGAAGGTGAGGTGGATGCGTTGGGCAATCAAATCGATCAACTCGGAGAGGATGACTTCGACGTCTGGAATGATGAAGAGGAAGAGGTTCCTGCCGAAGAGGAAGATAATCTGGAAGCGGATGAGTTTGACGGCGAAGGGGATGCCTTGCCGGGAGAGGAAGAAGAACTTGAGGAAGCAATATCGGTTCTTTTCAATATCATTGGGGAATCTCTTGCCTCCGATTCAGGGCATGTCGACGTCATTGAAATCTTAGAGACCGACAGCGGATCGTCCGATCAAAGCCAATTGCACGATGCGCCGGCGCACCATCAGGTTTGGGAAACATCTGAGTTTTCGACCAGATCGATCGATGAGGCGGAGGCTACGGCGATGGTGCGAATGGAGCCTATGACCCAAGGCAAAGTTGTCCCTGTTTAGCGATTGCTAGCATCTTTTAGCAATTTTGTTTCTTGCGGCAACTGCCTTTTCTCGCCGCTCACATCAAGGGACTTGATGGCGTACAATGGAGCCTTCATGCGGAGTTCCTTGTACTGCGGTCAAAAAGTTTGGTTATGTTCATTATCAAAGTACGCCATTATCGATTCGTTTGGTTGATATTTGGGAGTGTTCTGTTTGTGCAGGAAGCGTTTTCCGAGTCCACACAGAGCAAACATCCTGGGCTGGTTTCGGAAAAACCCGCAACAGGACGCTGGGTGAAGACCGACCGGGGCTATATGGTTCCCTACCAACAAACCATTCCCGGAACAGAGATTCGCTTTGAAATGGTGCCGATTCCCGGCGGTAGCTTTCTGATGGGCAGTGGCGAGAACGAAAAAAACCGTGCACCCGATGAGGGCCCTCAAACAAAAATAGCGGTTTCACCCTTCTGGATGAGCAAGTATGAGGTTACCTGGGGAGAGTATCAAGCTTTTATGAATCTTTATGCGAATCTCAAGAAGATTCAGGGTCTTCGTTATCTACTCACAGATGCCCAACAGGTCAATCTGGATGACAAGTCGCCCGAACAGGCGAAAGAGATCCAGCAGGCAGCCGCGCGGCAAACCGCCGCACGCCAGGCATTGCGTGTTCAACTCAATGCGGCCGAGTTGACGGCACTGCGTAAACATTTAGAGCGGCCTCCGGAAGATGTTGATGCGATCACTGCGCCTACAGAACTCTACGAACCGGAGATAACCTATCA
>JASMGX010000247.1 GCA_030751095.1 Pirellulales bacterium
TGATTCCTGCCGGGTGCGACTACGATACGGCAGATGCGCTCTTCAAAAACGGTCAGGCGGCGATGATTATCAACGGGGACTGGAGCTGGAGCGAATATCTCAAAAGCGACACGATCGATGCAGTCGTCGCGCCACTACCGGTCGTCTCGTCGACCGGCATTCCGATGCGGCCGATGGTCGCCAGCAAAGGATATAGCCTCAATGCAAATGCTCAGGGCCGCGAGGCGGACGCCGCGATGGCGCTGGTGCAATTTTTGACCGGCGCCGAATCGCAGAGAGCTTTTATGGACCAGATGAAGACGCTGCCCTCGCGCGCCGCGCTTCTCCAAAAGGCACTCTCTCAAGAGGATGCGACTCTGCGGGCATCGGCTGCGCAAAAGGCCAATGGTCTGCCGATGCCGGTGGTTGCGGAATTGCGGGCCGTCTGGGACTCAATGCGGCCTCACTATCAGGCACTCCTCGGCGGCAGCGCCACCCCAAAACAAGCCTCAGCGCAGATGCAGGCAGACGCTGTGGAAAAAATCCGGCGGATGAATGAACGGCTTGAGCCAGGGGCGACTGCCTGGATCCTGCAGCTTCTGGCCGTTTTGCTCGTTGCCGGATTTCTCTATTGGCAGCGGCACACCTGGGGCAAGCTGCTTGGCGACTGGCGGAAAAACAGGATCGCGTATCTGCTCGTCGCGCCAGCGATTCTGGTGCTGTTGCTCACGATCATCTATCCGTTTCTCTACAATGTGGTCCTTTCCTTTTCAAATATGTCGCTTCGCCACTTTCAGGATTGGCAAGTGACGGGTCTGCAAAACTACCAACAGGTCTTTTCAGAGACAACCTTTTTCTGGGTGCTGTCCAAAACCATCCTCTGGACGGTTATATGCGTCTTCTTCAGTGTGGTATTCGGCCTGTTGCTCGCGGCGGCACTCAATGGTCCGGTCCGCGGCAAGGGACTGTATCAGGTGTTGCTCATTCTGCCGTGGGCGATCCCTGCCTATATCACCGCGCTCAGTTGGCGGGGGATGTTCGATTACGAGTATGGAGCGGTCAATATCATCGCCAACGATCTGTTTGGACTGCCGATGGTCAACTGGCTCGGCGAGCCGAACGCCGCATTCGCTGCCTGCATCATCACCAATATCTGGCTCGGGTTTCCGTTCATGATGGTCATAGCACTTGGGGGAATGCAGGGAATTCCCGGCGAGCTTTATGAGGCAGCGCGCATCGACCGGGTTTCGCGGTTCGGCCAGTTCTGGAACATTACGCTGCCGATGCTACGGCCGGTTCTCATTCCCGCGATCACGCTCGGGACAATCTGGACGTTCAATAACCTCAATGTCATCTGGCTCGTTTCCAACGGCGGGGAGCCGAGTGACAAAACGCATATCCTCGTCTCCTATGTCTACAAGGCGGTCTTCAACCTCTACCAATACGGCTATGGCGCGGCACTCTCGATGATTATTTTCTTCATGCTGCTTGCCTTTGCGCTCTTCTTTTTGCACCGAACCCGGGCGACGGAGGCCATTTAGGTTTAGGATGAAAGAACCACGCTCTATCACGATCGCCCGGCACGGCGTTCTGCTGCTCTTTGCGGCGATTGCGGTCTATCCCGCACTCAACGTGCTTTCGATTTCGCTGCGGCCCGGTAACCGTCTGCGAAGTACCGATCTGGCCATCATTCCGGAAAACTGGACGCTGGATTCCTATGTGCATCTGTTCACCGAACAGCCCTTTTTGAGGTGGATGGGCAATTCGCTGCTCGTCTCGCTATTGGTCACGCTCACCGGAGTCTGTCTGGCGTCGATTGGTGGCTATGCCTTTAGCCGCTTCAAGTTTGTCGGCCGCAAGGCCGGAATGTTGACGATCATCACAACGCAAATGTTTCCTGCCACCATGCTGCTCCTCCCGCTGTATGTGATGATTGCCAGACTCAATCTCGTCAACACCTTTTTGGGACTGATGGTCTTTTACACGGCAACGGCGCTTCCGTTTTGCCTATGGCAAATGAAAGGTTTTTATGACACGATTCCCATATCGCTCGAGGAGGCGGCCCGGATCGACGGCTGCAGCCGCTGGCAGACATTTTTGAAAGTGACGCTGCCCCTGGCCGTTCCGGGATTGGTGATTACGGCACTCTTTAGCTTCATGACCGCCTGGTCGGAGTATCTCGTAGCTGCCCAGGTCCTTCAGGAGTCTGAGATGTTTACGCTTCCCTTAGGCCTGAAGAGTTTTCAGGCGACGATGTCGACCCAGTGGGGGCTCTATGCATCGGCTGCGATTATTGTCAGCCTCCCGGTGGTTCTGGTCTTTATGCTCTTGAGCCGCTATCTGGTTTCCGGAATGACGCTCGGTGCTGTTAAGGAATAGGAACAATAAAGATGGCTGCAATCCGGCTCGAAAATATTGTCAAGCGCTATGAGGATGGATTTGTCGCGGTCAAGCAGGCATCCCTTGCCATACGCGACGGCGAGTTCATGGTCCTCGTCGGCCCCTCGGGATGCGGAAAGTCGACGACACTACGCATGATTGCCGGTCTCGAGGAGGTGAGCGAAGGGGATATTTTTGTCGGTGAGAAGCGGATAAATGACCTCGAACCGGGCGATCGAGATATCGCGATGGTGTTTCAGAATTACGCGCTCTACCCCCATATGACGGTGCGGCAAAACATGTCCTTCGGCCTGCGGATGCGGAAAGAAAAGCGTGAAGAGATTGAGCGCCGGGTCGGTGAGGCAGCAGAGATTCTCTCCATTGAGCCGTTGCTCGACCGAAGGCCCCGGGAGATGTCCGGTGGCCAGCGGCAGCGGGTGGCGCTCGGCCGCGCGATCGTGAGACAACCGGCGGCATTTTTGTTTGACGAGCCGCTATCGAACCTCGACGCAAAATTGCGGGTGCAGATGCGAACCGAACTGGCCCGACTGCATCAGCGGCTCGGCACCACCACGGTCTATGTGACCCACGATCAAGTCGAGGCGATGACGCTCGGAGAACGGATTGTGGTGATGAAAGATGGCCAGATCCAGCAGGTCGACTCCCCGCTCGAACTTTACAACCGCCCGGCGAACCGTTTTGTCGCGGGTTTTATCGGCAGCCCGGCGATGAATTTCCTCTCCGGGCGCATCGCGGGCGGCCGCTTTCTCGCAAAGGGTATCGACTTCCCGCTCGACAATGCGACTAGCGCGTTGGCCGATGGCGAGGCCTGTTTCGGTTTTCGCCCGGAAGACTTGCAAGTATCCACAGGCGGTGCAAAACTTCTCGATGCACACCTTCAGGTGGTCGAGCGGATGGGAGATGAAACGGTTGTCTATTTTCCACATGCGCACGAGACGCTGGTCGCGCGGATTGATGGATCGGCACATGCCGCACCCGGAGATGTGCTGCCGCTTGAACTGCGGCG
>JASMGX010000248.1 GCA_030751095.1 Pirellulales bacterium
GACCGTCGCGGCTGGTTTGACTGGGTCTCGTGGCTTCTGCTCGCCGGTGCGAGCGCGCTGTTGAGCTTGCCGCTGATCGGTTACCTGTTCGGCGCCGTGTTCTGGAAAAAGAAAGACCGTTGGGTCGTACTCGGCAAGGTAAGCCAGTTCAAACCGGACACAACCGAGATGGTTACGGTGAAGAACCCGGTCGCGGGCCCCTGGGATGGAATCACTGGGAAACTGGCACTCTATGTCCGCCATCTTCCGGAAGGAGAGGCACAGACATTTCAAGTTTTTTCGCTGCACTGCACCCACCTCGGCTGTCCGGTAAGTTGGTTTGATGAACCGGGCCTGTACATGTGCCCCTGTCACGGCAGTGTCTTTTATGAGGACGGGAGTTATGCAGCAGGTCCCGCCCCGCGCGGCCTTTTTGAAATGAAGTACAAAGTGGAAGGCGGGCAGTTGTTGGCGTTGGTGGGACATTTGCCGACGCTTCAGAATCCAGGAAGTGCGGACGTGCAACCTTCAAAGAGTTGATTATACGTTGAGAACAGGAGATTTCGTTGTTTAAAGGTATCCGACGTGCTGTGATGTGGTTTGAACACCGACTGGTGCTCCGCGAGACGTTCTGGCCGATCGTCCGCCATCCGGTGCCCCGTTCGCTCCGTCGCAAAGTCGGCTGGATGTATGTCTTTGGCAGTACGGCGATGACCCTGCTGATGTTGCAGATCGTCACCGGTATCGCGCTCTCGATGGTTTATGTTCCCTCGGCAGGCGAGGCCTTCGAGAGCCTCGAATACCTCAATTATCAGGTTCCCCTCGGCTGGATGTTGCGGGCAATCCACAACTGGGCGGCCACCTTGATGATCGTGATGGTGGTGATCCACATGGCGCAGGTTTTTCTTGCCGGAGCCTATAAATACCCGCGCGAGCTGACCTGGATGCTCGGCGTGATCCTGTTCTTCTGCACCGTGGGCATGGCATTTACCGGCCAAGTCCTCCGCTGGGATGCCGATTCGTACTGGGGCCTGGGGGTCGGCGCGGCGATGATTGGGCGAATTCCCTACATCGGCCCGGCGCTGGTCGATCTGATGATGGGCAGTCCGATACTCGGTGGCGAAACGCTCAGTCGCTTCTTTGCGCTGCACGTCTACATTATTCCAGGCATCTTGTTTGCAACCCTCGGGCTGCACCTTTACCTTGTCGTCCGCAAAGGAATTTCAGAGCCCCCCGAGGAAGGCAACGAAGTCGACCCGGCGACCTATGATGAAGAATACGAAGCACTAATTGCCGACGGGGCGGGCGACCCCTTCTTTCCCGGTCCGATGGCCCGCGATGCATTTTTTATTGGCCTTACGCTACTGTTGGTTTTGGGATTGGCCATCTTTTGTGGACCCGATGGACCGGGACTGCCTCCCGATCCTGCCAACGTAGCGGCCGAACCGGTGCCCGATTGGTATTTCCTTTCTCTGTTTTCCGTGTTGGCTCTGAGTCCGCGGTCACTGGAAACCTACATCATTCTTATCGGTCCGCTGGTGGTCGTCGCGGTGATGCTGATGTTTCCGCTTTGGGCGAGTCGGGGTGAGCGACATCCCTATCGACGTCCCGTGGCGGTGCTAAGTGTGATCTTTATTTTCCTGGGAGTCGGTGTGCTCACCTGGCTCGGCTACAAGGAACCTTGGTCTCCGCATATGAATGCCTGGACCGCTGATGCGGTGCCGGTCAATATCGTCAAGCGGCTCAGTCCGACGGAAATGCAGGGGGCGGTGGTACTTCAACTCAAAGCCTGCCGAAACTGCCACGCGCTCGATGGCGTGGGAGGTGAGCGGGGTCCCGATCTGACACATGTCGGTTCGCGACTTGACCGCCCGGCACTCGTCCGCCAGGTCATTCAGGGTGGTGGCAATATGCCGGCCTATGGGAAACAATTAACGGGGCCTCAGGTAACCGCCCTGGTCGATTTTCTGTCCGCGCTGCGACCGCCTGAGCGGCCACCGTCAGAAGTGCCGGCGCCGTCGATATCGGACTTGGCCGAGTGACCTGAGTGGTCGCCCTGGATTACTTTTTTTAACCTCCGCGCTCACCGCTGCGCAGCGGACCGAATCGCTCTATAGGACACTGCCGTGACGGCCAACTGGTATGCCTTCTGGACTTCCTGGCGGCTGGACGCCGACGTGACGATCGTGTTGCTGCTGGTAGGCTACCTCTACTTCCGCGGCTGGCTGCGAATTCGGCGACGAGGTGCTGTCCGGTTCGGCCCCTGGCGGCTACTCGCCTTCGAAGGTGGTCTGGCCGCCCTCTGGATCGCCCTGCAGTCGCCACTCGAGCCGTTTTCCTCACTACTGCTACAGGTGCATATGGCCCAGCACCTGCTGCTGATGTTTCTTGCGCCACCTCTGTTGTGGCTTGCCGACCCCGACCTCCCTCTGCTCGTCGGTCTTCCGAAAATAGTGCGGCGGTACATTGCCGTGCCCCTTTTGAGAGAACCAGTCGTTCGGGGCATCGGCCGCGCGCTGGCCAACCCGATCGTTGCCTGGATCCTGTTTGTCGCCGCCGCCTGGGCCTGGCATCTGCCCGACTTTTACGGGCTGGCGATCGCCTCCGAATTCTGGCATCGAATGGAACATGCATCCTTTTTCTTTGCCGCGCTCATCTTCTGGCGGGTTGTCGTTGCTCCATATCCGAGCCGCGCAAAACTGGACCGCTGGGCCGTTCTCCCCTACCTGTTGCTGGCAGGCCTGCAGGGGACCCTGCTCAGCGCTCTGCTCACATTTTCCGACCGGATCATCTACCCCCATTACGAAGCGGTACCGCGATTCTGGAATATTACGGCACTGGAAGATCAGGAAATTGCAGGGGCGATGATGTGGGTCATCGGCTCGCTCGCTTATCTCGTTGCCCTTCTCCTACTCGCCGTGGAACTCTGGAACGAAGCGGGCGAGCGGCAGTGGGCAGGGACTCCCCGCCGCGTGCGGCCCTCCCGGGAGACATTGCAACTCCGTCCCAACCCCAAGCGAACCGCAAAACGCGTGAGCACACTTCACCAGAGACAACAAACAACCACGCCCTCTGCGGAGCGACCATGGAATGTACTGGCTGTGCCGTTTGTCGGTTCCCTGCTCCGCAGCGGCACGACCCGGGTCGTGTTGCAGGGCATTCTCCTCGCCCTGGCGGCGGTGATTGTTCTGGACGGATTGTCCGGCCCACAGGCCACGCCAATCAATCTGGCAGGAGTGACGCCCTGGATCCACTGGCGGGGGCTGCTTGTGATCGGGCTGTTGGTCGCAGGAAACTTTTTTTGCATGATGTGCCCCTTCACGCTCAGCCGCACCCTGGCCAAAAAAATTCTTCCGAGCCGCTTTAACTGGCCTACGCAGCTACGGAATAAATGGCCCGCAATCG
>JASMGX010000249.1 GCA_030751095.1 Pirellulales bacterium
TTAATTCAAGCTCCCGCTCCGGGACCAATCGTCTTGAGCAAAGACAGGATTTTAGGGCTATTGGCGAAGACGATCGGGAAACTCGATGAATCCGAAGCGCATTTCGCGCAGGCTCTCGAGGTGTGTGGCAACCTTGGATGTCGACCGGAGCTCGCATGGACGCACCGCGATTACGTCGAATTGCTTCTCGCGTTTGACGACGCGGAGCACGTGAAAAGACGCACTTCTCTTATAGAGAACGGTCTTGCCTTGGCGCAAGAAATGGGTATGCGGCCCTTGGAAGATAAGCTCCTTGAAATCCAAGGCCGACTTGATAAAATAACTGCGCATCCGGACGGACTAACCGAACGGGAAGTGGAAATATTGAGAGAAATCGCAAAGGAAAAAACAAATAAAGAGATTGCAGACACGCTCTCTATTAGCGTTAAAACGGTGCATACGCATACATTCAACATCTATGGCAAAATCGGCTGCGGAAATCGAACGGAAGCCGCTGCGTACGCGATTTCTCATGGACTGGCGAAAGAAGAAGATGAATTGTAGGCGCTATTTATTCACACTGGGCCGCACCTATCCCATTTTTTATGAGTTGCGGATTACCTAGCGAGATTAACTTAAACGTTGCAATAAACCCGGGCTTGTCGATTAAGCGCAGTATTTGAGAGCATCGAGATAAAAGCGGAAGGTTTTCTCGGTGGCTTCGTTGCCGCTCATCGCGAGTTTTAGTTTTCCTTGCGGTTTGGTTAATCTGCCGGCCCGATATATTATATGTCTTCGAATCATAGCGGCTTCTTGAAAAACCCAAAGAGGAGAACGTTTTTCCGTTAGTCCACGAGCGGGCTTCCGAGTTTCCATCTGAAGACCTCTGATTAGGTTATGAGACATCATCGTCGCGCAGAGATACAATTGATTTCCGAAGAGAGTTCTTACCGGAATGTAATCCATTTGGTTCTGTGTCTTCAGCTCACCAAAAATATTTTCTTGAGATCCTCGACCATTATGATACCGTAGGACTTTTTTGAACGAAACGTTCTTGTTCGTTACAATGACCTTGAACTCATAACCATACTGCTGGGGAACAAATAGCTCAAATTGTACCGGCTCCTTGTTTTGTACTTTTACTTGTTGACGAACAAAGAGAAATCGAAAATCCTGGTTCCAGCATTTGGGCGACCAACCCTCTTCAAAAAAAGACCAATTGCTATCAACACGATTCCAACGCTTCCGCATTTCAATTTTATCTTTCAGTTCGGGAAATCGCTCGAAGGGTACGGATATACTGAACTCAACCCCTTCCTTATGCAGTAAATTCACAATTTTGTCGCTGAAAAAAGCGCTATCGAACCGTACTTCTATCTTGATCCCATTCAAGGTTTCGCGAATAGTACGAATGCACTGCAAGATAAATCCCGCTGCACCGCGAGAATCATGGACATTCCCCGGTCTATGATGAAAATCTAATATCTGGCTTGTTTGAGAGATAGTGCAGAAAAGAGGATAGTAGCTCCTTTGCCCCTTCTTCTTTTTGTTAAAGCCGACAGCCGTTCCCTCTGCGTATCGCCCTGTACTCAGCACCGATCCATCGAAGTCGAGGGTTATCCGCTTCATGCCGATCTTTCCACACCACTGAAGGATCAATTGCAGGTTGAGTTTTCTGATTTCTTCGATGCTCCGTTCATCAACCACTGCCATGGTTCTGCTCACCGTAGCGACATCTGGAAGTCGTCGAAGGCCTAAGGCACGCTGAACGATTGGATCGTCTTTGTATCGGTCCATTTCCCGCAACCGACGAAAGCCCAATGTTATATGAATTATCAGAATAAGCGCAACGGTATGAATACCTATAGAACTGCTGCTGGGAATATGCGTAAAACATTTCTTGAGTCGGCGCTTCAGGTCAAGTTTGGAGAAGAACGCCTGGAAGATAATCAAACCTGAAAAAGAAGACAGCCGTTGATCTTCAAAACTAAGTTCCGGGATTTTGTAGACGCGTGAATGAAAATGTGCTTTACTTAAATTCACTTTTGGCGACCTCCTGGTGGGGGGCTGTTTTTAGGCGGCCCGGGTTCAAGTCCGAGAAGCAACGCCCGGACGTAGAGAGAGCGGTGGCAGCACCCCGGGGCCCCGGGGTGCTTGAGCTGAAGGCATAGAAAAGGCGACTTCCTCAGGGTAATGTGTGTTTACCACAACAACACAAGCCAAGGAGCCGCCCACATGAAGTCTACACCCAATGCCAAGAGATCGTACAGAGTTCTCAGCCCAGAAGATCGAGAAGAGATCATGATCGGACGTAGAAACAACGAAAGTGTACGTTCCATAGCTCGCCGCTTAGGAAGGAATCAGTCAGTAATTTCACGTGAGATAGAATCCAACAGCACTGAAGATGGAAGGTATCAAGCGTTCTGGGCCCACAGTCGCTCTCACAGACGCAGACGCCTGAGCCGACAACGCGAACGTATCGCTAATCATTACGTGCGTCATTACGTACACGAGAAGCTTGCTATCGGATGGAGTCCCGAACAGATTGCCGGCCGAATCGGTATTGATGCGCCGGGCACACAGATCAGTCATGAGACGATCTACCAGTACGTGTTCAAGAAGGAGCGTTCATTGACGCGGTTTCTGCTCTGTGGCCGCAAAAATCGACGCAAACGCCTTCACAAACGAACCAAACGCGTTCTGATTCCACACCGTGTCGGCATCGAAGAACGACCTGAGCGAGTGAATCAGCGTAAGGAGTATGGCCATTGGGAGGCTGATACCTCCGTGAGCAGACAGAGCAAGCAGGCGCTCATGGTGCTCCAAGAGCGCACAGTGGGACTTACATTTCTTGAAAAACTGCCACGCTGTGCTCCTGATGAGATGAACGCAGCCCTTACTGCTCGCTTACAGAGCCTTCCCGCTCGGTTCCGCCGGTCTATAACCTTTGATAACGGCCAGGAGAACCGCCATCACCATCGGCTGCATGAAAGCCTTAACATCGAAACCTATTTTTGTAACCCATACAGCTCCTGGGAGAAAGGTAGTGTTGAGAATGCCGTTGGACTAACCCGGCGAGTATGGCCAAAGAAGACGGACTATGCGTTGATCTCCAATGATGAAATCGTTACCCTTGAGTACAGGTTGAATACACGACCGAGGAAGCGCTTTGGCTATCTGTCTCCGCTTGAATATGCTTCGAGTGTTGCGTTGAGTCCTTGAATGCGGGCGGCAAAACCTATAAAACCTTACCAGGAGGGACTTTATATTTCAACCTCTTAGCCAGAAATCAAATTTAATGCAACTGTAGAGATAAGCTGCGGTTTCATGGATATGTTCGGCGGCTTGTCCGAAGCAACGAAACCTACACAAATAGACCGATCCTGATT
>JASMGX010000024.1 GCA_030751095.1 Pirellulales bacterium
GCCTCCGGTTGTGGTGACTCCGGAGAGTAAGGAGCTTACCACCAAGGTCGACAAGTTGGAGAAGATGTTCGAAGAGCAGATGAAGCATAACTCCCGTATGGAGAAGATGTTTGAAGAGAGCAAGAAGCCCAAGAAGAAGAAGAAGAAGCGCTAGTTCTAAGTGAGGTCTGGCGCACACCATGGCACAATAGGTCGCCATTGTGTTCGTCTGATTTGGTTATTCAGCCGCCCGGCCCTAGGTCGGGCGGCTTCTTTTTTTGGTCTACATCAAGGATATCTCGCCCACAGAAATCGCCAAAGCTATCCTGAAAATATTTCCCAGTGACGATGAAACCTCAATGAAATCTATCTATCTATCCGTGACCCCGATTCTTCGAGAAAGCCTGCTGCATGCCGCGTTAAAGCACCGAGAGACTCGGGAGTGGTGGCTCCTCGATATGCCTAGCGGCAAGGTTTTTCACAAGATTGCGGCAGATCGCCTCAAGCGATTGAGCGATTGAGGGATCCTCAAAATTTGCAGCGGTGCTACCCTCATCACCATTAATGCGAACCTGCATATCAATCGGCACCTCTCCGAGACATGGAATCCCAAATTCTTCGGCTTTCCTCTTAGCTCCACCGGTACCGAAGATATCATAGCGCTTGCCGTTGTCCGGGCAGAGAAAATAGCTCATATTTTCGACCAAGCCAAGTATTGGGATACCGACCTCCTTAAACATATTGATCGCCTTAACCGCATCCAGTAGAGCAACATCCTGTGGTGTGCAGACGATAACTGCTCCAGTTAGTGGCAAGGTTTGAGAAAGCGTCAGTGCGACGTCACCGGTTCCAGGTGGCATGTCGATGATTAAATAATCAAGGTGCCCCCAATCAGTATCTCGCAAAAAACCTATAATAGATCCATGCAACATCGGTCCTCGCCAAATGACGGCTTTATCCGCCGGCACCAAAAAACCAATGGAGATCACTTTGATCCCATCGACGTCAATGGGTGTGACGCTACGGGCAATAACTGGTGTGCCTGTCTCATCCGTTCCGGTCTGTTTTTCCATAATTTCTGGACGGCCTGATGCTCCTAGAAGATGTGGAATGCTCGGTCCGTAAACATCTGCATCCATTAGGCCGACTTGACAGCCGGCATTTTTGAGTCCAATCGCCAGACTCGCGGCGATGGTACTTTTACCAACACCCCCCTTCCCCGAACCAACGACGATGACACTTTTGGCCCTCAGACCAACCTGTCCCAGGCTTGCGGGTATCCGCTCGTGGACGGCCAGGGTGACGTCGATCTCAGCCAAATCCGGAAATCGCTCCTTGAGCAGGCAGCAAAGAGCATCCCGAGTTTCATCCCAAATGGGGGCTGAATAGGTAGTTAAGGCGAGTGTCAACGACAGCCGATTCCCATGAAGATGCACCTCATGGACCTGCTGCTGCTGAACAATACTGCGGCCCGTTTCCGGATCCTTAAATTCTGCGAGCACCGATTCGATGTCCGTTAAAGAAATAGGCTCTGAGGCCATTGAGAATCTCCGGCTTTCTGCATTTTGGTTGTCTGTGCCCTGAAGCTTGACTTGCGAAAATGTCGCGCAGGAAACATTCTAAAGTTCCAGAACAGCTCGCCTGTGACAACCCCCTGCATGCGAGGGGTCATAGACACACCGACAAACGAGTGAGGCAACTCCTTCAATCGGCCAACTTCGGATTCTCTCGACTGATGCTCTCTTCACTTTCCTCTCCGGACGATTCGCCCTTCAATTCCTTTGACGCGCTGTTACAGAAGTCACATGACGTATCGCCTTCATGCTTGTTTGCCGTCCCGCCACAACTGCCACGCAAGCATCGATTAGAAAAAATAACTCCAATGGCCATCCCCAATAGGGCGATCGCAAACACAATGATCGTCAACATGATGGCAGTCCACATTTTATTCTCACCTCGCCTTATCGGGTATAGCGGAGAAATAGAGGGCTACATTGTTCCACCACTTTGCCAGCCTTTAGCGTAAGAAACAAGGCGGCAACCGAATTTTGTTCACACCAAACGAGCCCCCGTTCGGCTCCCATCACTAACAAGGCCGTTGCCAGGGCATCCGCTTCAAGGCAACTCGTACCACAAACGGTCACCGAAGCTCCCTGCGTAGGTAGCGATTGTCCCGTGCGCGGATCAATGATGTGAGAGAATGTTTCTCCATGAGACTGCTGGAAGTTGCGATAATCGCCAGAAGTTGCTAGAGCATTGTCGCGCAATTGCACGACATGAACAACCTTGCGGCCATAGGGCACTGGATTTTCGATCCCGATCCGCCACGCCGTTCCATCCGGTCGATGCCCCGCTGTGCGAACCTCGCCACCAATTTCTACCATCACCCCCGTCACTCCCTGATGCCTCAAGAGTGCAACAACCTGGTCAACCGCGTATCCCTTGGCCAGCGAGGACAAATCGATCTCGACCCCTTCGACATCCTTTTGCAAGGCGGGCGGATCGGCACGGACCTGCAGATGGCCGCAACCAACATATTGCAAAACGGCACGCAGGCGTTCCTGGTCGGGGGGATGGGGTGGAGGTGATCGCCCCCCTGTTTGAGTGCCAAAACCCCATAGGCGAAGCAGTGGACCGATAGTCACATCCAACGCGCCGTTGGTAAGCTTGTGGTATTTGATCGCCTCGGTAACAACAAAAGCTGTTTCCGGGGAAACCGAAAACCATTGGCCTGCAGGAGCAGCATTGAACTGCGACAGTTCCGAATCGGGAAGATAGGTCGACATTTGGGCATTCATTCTTCCAAGCAATCGATCGACCTGCTGTTGCAGTGTTGCCCGATTGGGCAGCTTCGTCCCTGGGGACTCCTGAAACCAGCCCTTTATCCTGTAGGTCGTCCCCATCGTACGACCCGCAAACTGAAACGTATTGAATCTCTGCCCCACATTGTCGGGCCGATCACAGCCAAGCCAAAGTGCAACCGATGCCAGCAAGATGATTCGATCGCAAGATCGCATGCAGGACCCCGCAAAAATACATAGTATGGTGGCAAGAAAAGCTAGTCGCCAAAATCATCGAAGGCAATATTTTCCTTCTCGACTCCCAAATCGTCGAGCAATTTGAAAACAGCCTGATTCATCATAGGTGGGCCACAGAGGTAGTACTCGATATCTTCAGGAGCCGGATGATCCCGCAAGTAATTGTCGTATAACACCTGATGGATAAAACCTACATAGCCATCCCAGTGATCTTCCGGTTCCGGTTCGGAAAGTCCAATTTGAAACTTGAAGTTCGGAAACTTTTCTTCTATTTCCCGAAATTGGTCGACATAAAAAAGTTCTCGCAAGCTGCGACCTCCGTACCAATAGGAAACCTTGCGATTTGTCTTTCTCTCTTTGAATAATTCAAAAATATGGCTTCTCAGCGGCGCCATGCCTGCACCTCCGCCAATATACACCATCTCAGCATCGCCCTCCTTGATGAAAAAATCTCCGTAAGGTCCCGATATTTTCACCTGATCGCCCGGCTTCAGATTAAATATATAAGAGGACATTTTACCTGGCGGTATATCGTCCGAAGCCCCTCGAGGGGGAGTTGCAATACGAACATTGAGCATCACGATGCCCTTCTCGCCCGGGTAATTCGCCATCGAATACGCCCGCTCGACCGGTTCATCTACTTTAGAGACCAAACTCCATATATCGTTTTCGTCCCAGTCCTTCCTGTATTCCTCTTCAATATTAAAATCCTTATAGGCCACTTCATGAGGCGGGCACTGAATCTGGATGTAACCACCCGGCTTAAAGTCAACCTCTTCATTCGCGGGTAATTCCAACACAAGTTCTTTGATGAACGTTGCCACATTATGATTTGAGCGTACCGTGCAGAGCCACTGCTTTGTATCAAAGACTTCTGGCGGCACCTCAATTTCCATATTTTGCTTTACCGGGACTTGGCAAGAGAGCCGACACCCCTCGCGAGCTTCACGGTTGTTGATGTGTGCTCGCTCGGTAGGCAAAATCTCGCCACCACCCTCGGCGACTTTGACGAGACACTGGGCACATGTCCCCCCTCCACCACATCCCGAAGGAACAAAAATATTATTGTTTGCCAGAGCGCCGAGCAACTTACCCCCAACGGGCACATGGATGGTTTTTTGGTCGTTGATCAGGATTTCGACATCGCCGCTGGCGACCAGACGGGCTTTGGCCACCAGAATCAGCACCACCAGTGCCAAAACAATCAGCGTAAACATCAAGACGCCCAGTACAATTTCGAGCATATCTGCTACATCCCTCCGAACGACATGAAGGCCAACGCGATCAGCCCCACGGCCATGAATGTGATTCCGAGTCCCTTAAGCCCGTCAGGCACATTGCTGTACTTCATCTTTTCCCGGATTCCAGCCAGGACAGCGATCGCCAGCGCCCAACCAACGCCAGAACCGAACCCAAAGACGCAACTCTGCAGGAAGTCATAATCCCGCTCCTGCATAAAAAGAGAGCCGCCCAGAATGGCACAGTTCACGGTGATCAGGGGCAGAAAAATCCCCAAGGCGTTGTAGAGAGGCGGAAAAAATCGGTCGAGGGCCATTTCCAAGATTTGTACCATCGCCGCAATCACGCCAATGAAGCTGATCAAGGAGAGAAATCCCAAGTCGACCTCGCCCCAGGAAGGATTGATCCAGACCAAAGCACCCTTTTTGAGCAGGTACTGATAAATCAGATTGTTGGCTGGAATCGTGATCGTCATGATCACCACCACTGCGATACCAAGACCGATCGCTGTTTTGACGGTCTTGGAGACCGCCAGAAAGGTACACATGCCGAGGAAAAAGGCGAGTGCCAAATTTTCGGAAAACACCGAATTCAAGAAAATACGGATTAGATCATCCAACAGATTTACCCTTCCTGTTCAACTTGATCGGGTTTCCAGATACGGAGCAGCCAGATTAAGGCACCGATGATGAAAAATGCGCTCGGTGGCAATAACATCATTCCGTTGGGGACATACCAACCACCCTGACTATTGAGAGGCATCACGGTATATCCCCAAATGGTTCCAGATCCGAACAACTCTCGAATGAAACCGACCGCCAGCAAGATGATGCTGTAACCGAGTGCGTTACCGATCCCGTCCAGCATACTGACCAGAGGCGGATTTTTCATCGCAAAGGCCTCGGCGCGCCCCATCACAATGCAGTTGGTGATAATCAAACCCACAAACACCGACAACTGTTTGCTGATGTCGTACGCGAAGGCCTGCAGGAATTGGTCGACAATAATCACGAGAGACGCAATGATCGTCATCTGCACGATGATGCGGATGTTCGTGGGAATCTGATTCCGAATCAGGCTCACTGCGGTGTTGGAACATGCCATCACAAATATGACCGACAATGCCATCACCGTCGATGTTTCCAATTTTGTGGTCACAGCCAATGCGGAGCAGACACCCAGCACCTGCAGCGCAATCGGATTGTTGCGAAAAAGAGGCGCTAGCAGGATATCCCCGGTTTTGGATTTAGCCATCGTTTGCACCTTCCCCCAACCATTGCCGGTGGAGTTTTTGCACGTATGGACCAAATGCATCGGGGCCCAACCAATACCGGATCAAATTGGAAACACCTTCGCTCGTTATTGTTGCCCCGGAAATTCCATCCACTGCATATTTGATCTTCGGGTCATCGGGAGACGGTTTCCCTTTAACAACTTCCAACTCGATGACACCATTTTCATCAAACAATTGTTTGCCGGACCAGAGTGCTCGCCAAGTCGGATTTTCAATCTCAGCACCGAGGCCGGGCGTTTCTCCATGTTCGTAAAAAGTAATTCCCAACACAGTCCTTCCATCTGTAGACAGAGCGAGCAGGCCGTAGAGTGTTGACCAGAGACCTTTTCCATAAACCGGCAATACAATCTGTTCGAGATTGCCCTCTGAATCTAAAATCTCATAGACAAACGCAAATTTTTCTCGCCTCTTGATCTTGGCGAGATCCTCGCTTGGCTCAATGAAAATACTCCATTCTGAATTTCTGGCAGCGGCCCGCGGGTCGTAGGTTTCCCCATCGATAATTTTCGGATCTGCCTGCTCGCCCGTCTTTAGATCAATGAGCCTCTTTTGAATCCGCTGCTCGAAGAGTTGATTGATTGTCGAACTCTTCGCAGCTTTTCCCTTCAGTTGTCCTTGCTGTACAATCCCGTCCGTATCCAAAATCCCGGCCACGATCAACACATTTTTCTTCTGGTCCAGTTGTTTGTTGGCCAGTTGCCGGGGTCGCAAGCCGACCGCTGCTCCGGCAACGAACACCGAACAGACAACACACAACAAAGTTGCTACCAGCAGCGTGTGCGGCACACTATCGCGCTTCATAGCGGGCCCTCCTCCGTCTGATATTTATCCCAATGACAAAATAGTCGATCAGCGGCGCCAGCACGTTGCCAAAGAGGATGGCCAACATGATTCCCTCGGGGTATGCGGGATTCGCCACCCTTATCAAGATGGTCATCAGTCCGATCAGACTCCCATACCACCACTTTCCCGCATTGGTCATGGCAGCAGAGACCGGATCTGTCGCCATAAATACGGTGCCAAATGCAAAGCCACCGATCACAAGTTGCCACCAGGGCGGAAACAACATCATCGGATTGTCGGAGCCATCGCAGGTGAGCCAAAATACGCACGAAGTTGCTGTGGCACCAGCGACCACACCTGCCATGATCCGCCATGACCCAATCCCTGTAATCAATAAAACAGCGGCGCCGATCAAACATGCAATGACCGAGGTTTCTCCCATCGATCCGGGAATGTACCCAACGAAACACTCCCACCAACTGTAGCCCGTGATCGCCTCTATTGAGGGTTTGAGCGTTTCAATACTCATATCCGCCATCGCACCTAATGGCGTCGCGCCACTAAAACCATCCGCTCCCTCTACGGCCGTCCACACTTTGACCCCGGAAATTTGAGCTGGGTACGCAAAATAAAGAAAAGCTCTCGCGGTGAGCGCGGGGTTGAGAAAATTCTTTCCCGTACCTCCAAAAATTTCCTTGCCAACCACCACTCCAAAGCTGATCCCCAGCGCGACCTGCCAAAGAGGGATCGTGGGCGGAAGGATAAGTGGAAACAATGCACTCGTCACCAAAAAGCCTTCGTTGATTTCGTGTTTTCGCACAATCGCAAAAACGGCCTCCCAAAAACCTCCCACGACCACCGTTACGAAATAGACCGGAAGAAAATAGAGACCACCTAACAGAAAGTTGTCCCAAAAGCTTTGTGGGTTGTGTCCGCGTCCGATCCAACGCAGTACTGTTTCCTGCCACGAAGGAAGGGGTTCCGCAATGTTCTCGGATATTGCCAGATTGGCCTGATAGCCCGTGTTGTCAAAGGCGAAGAAAATACAGGGCACCAAAGCGAGGACCACCAAGATCATCATGCGCTTCAAATCGATGCCGTCCCGCACATGAGAAGCGGATCGGGTCACGTCACTTGGTGTATAGAGAAAGGTATCGCTCGCCTCGTACAAAGGGTAGAACTTTGCAAACTTACCACCTTTCTCGAAAAGTGGCTGACATCGGTCGAGCAGTTTTTTCAACACATCAAACCTCGCTCCGCACGTTTAGCCTTCGGTCTCGATACGGGTCAGACTCTTCCGGAGTAGTGGTCCATATTCATGCTTCCCGGGACACACAAAGGTACACAGTGCCAGATCCTCTTCGTCCAACTCCAAAACTCCTAATGTTTGAGCATACTCGTTATCTCCAATAATCAGTGCCTTCAACAAAGGGGTTGCAACGATGTCTAGCGGCATCACTTCCTCATACATGCCGATCGGCACAATGGCTCGTGGGCGACCTCCAGTACTCGTATTCAACGAAAAGCGTTTATTACGAATGCATTTCCAGGATGATGCAAATACGCGGCGGATAGAAAACTTGTCGAACCCCGGCTTGAGCCAACCGAGTAGTTCGCGCTCTCCGCCTTCGGCAACGATCGATATTTGATTGTGATAGCGACCGAGAAATTCGACCGGTGGAACCGCCTTCCGACCTGACAGGAGCGAACCGGATACCACGCGGACCCGATGTCCGTTTGCCGACACCTCATCGCGCGTAAGTTGCGTCAGTGACGCGCCGAGTTGTGTAGAAATCAGCCGCGGATGATCAACCACGGGACCTGCAATCGCAATCACCCGCTCGGTAAATAGCTCACCGGTACGGAAAAGGTGCCCGATTGCGATCACATCTTGATAGCCAATGTGCCAAACCGTCTTTTCTGCATGTACCGGAGAGATAAAGTGGATATGGGTTCCAACGAGACCTGCCGGATGAGGACCTTCAAAGGCACAAAAATCGGCGGGGAGTTGGCCCTCTCCTGGCAAACGGACTCCTTTCGCATGGCATATTTTCAACGGCCCTTCACTCAGTGTGCTGAGAATTTCCAACCCGGCAATAAACTCTGCCTGCCGCGATTCCAATACGATGGAAGGGTCGGCGGACAGGGGATTCGTATCGATGGCGGTCACAAAAATGGAACTCGGGACAGCATCTACAGCTGGTATTTTGCTGTAAGGCCGCGTCCGCAACGCGGTCCAGAGCCCGGAGGCAATCAATTGGCTCCGCACCTGGCGAGAATCGAGTCTCTGTACATTTTCGTCGCAATACGATTCGAATCGTTTTTGCTCGCTACTGGCGGCATCGACATCAATGATCAGCGATTCAAATTTTCGTTTCTCCCCGCGATTGATTGCTGCCACTGTCCCAGTAGCCGGGGAAGTAAACAGGACACCCCGGTTCGTTTTGTCTTCGAACAGCGGCTGACCGAGCACGACATGGTCCCCCAGACGGACCAATAGGGTCGGCTTGAGTCCGATATAGTCATCTCCAAGGAGTGCCACCTGAGAGACCGGCAAGCCTGGACCAATTTCTTGTACTGGCTCACCCTCAATAGGTAGCTGCAAGCCTCGACGAATTCGGGTGATGCTTGTCATAGATCTTTTACGGAGGGGAAATGCTCTGTCCTTGCAACCTCTTGCATGGATGGCAATTACGGCGAACAACGATCCCGAGTCCACTTTGTGAAAGTTATCACAAAGTCATCCAAGAAAAGACCCGACCTCGGGTCGGGTTGGTCGGCATCCTATCGGGCCTCATATTCACGGTCAAGTCGAGACCCCTGCCCGTTTTTTTCTTAAGCGGTAGAGACTCAGATTCCAGAAAAAGCCAAAAAAAACCCCTCCACAGATGGGGCAGAACCTGTAAAGGGGTAGTGGCCTGCATCCGAAGATGCGGCCACTTTTTGGCTCAAAATGTTTCTCACTTAAATTATCGCCATACGATGCTCCGCAACAACCAATCGTCTGGGGGTCCCGCTAACCATTCTCTGTAGGAATTTTTTCACTCTAAGAGAACGACCCTCAAACCTATCCTAAAAATACACACAAGAGCAAGGTCTCAAGCAGTGCCAAAGCAGGTATGTTAGAGAGAACACTTTCGTGTTTTGCTTGGATCAATCATGGAATCCGAAAATTGATCGACCTGAATGAAACACTTTGTGAATTAATCACGATTCCAAGTGTTAATCCAATGGGGCGAGCCCTTTCTGGACCCGGCTATCTAGAAGGCTGTCTGACGGACCATCTGGAAACTATTTTTCGCTCCCTCGACCTTCCCACCCTGCGACAGCCGGTTGCTTCCGGACGAGAAAACATCCTTGTTCGTCTCGATAGCGATTTAAATCCGCCAAACAGCGGACCGCTGCTTCTCTGGGATGTCCATCAGGATACTGTGCCGGTCGATGACATGACGATCGACCCTTTTTTGCCTCGGATTGATGGTCACCGTGTCTACGGCCGAGGGAGTTGTGATGTCAAAGGTGGAATGGCGGCCATGCTGCTGGCCCTTGATCGCCTCGCCAAAGACCGGCCCGCTGGAATGCCCACGATCGTGTTGGCATGCACCGTCAATGAGGAATATGGATTCTCCGGAGCGGCGGAACTGACCCGGCTTTGGACGAAAAAACAGACATCGGACTTTTTGAATCGCCGCCCTGATGCCTGTATTGTGGCTGAACCAACAAACTTGCAGGCGATTGTGAGCCACAAAGGGGCCATCCGTTGGAAATGCCACACCCACGGGCGAGCCGCCCATAGTTCGTTGCCGGAGCAAGGCGATAATGCGATCTATCAGATGGGTCGGGTCATTCAATGTCTTGAAGAATATGCCCTAAACATCGTCCCCTCGCTGGCAAGTCATACACTCTGTGGCAATCCCACGCTATCGGTCGGTACCATTCTTGGTGGAACAAGCGTCAATACTGTTGCTCAACGGTGTACGATTGAAATCGATCGACGCGTCGTACCCGGTGAATCCCTTTCGGATGCCTACAATCACGTGGTGACACAGTTGGACGCTCTCAAAGGTGTCCATCTGTCGCACGAACCGCCACGACTCCAATCGCCGGGACTTTCCGATGCTGAGAATGGCGAGCTTGCCCGAAAGATAAGCGATATAGCAAACCGGCAAGGAATGGATTGTTGCAGTCTGGGGGTCCCCTATGGCACCAATGCGGCGCCAATCGCTCAGAGTGGCATTCCCACGGTTGTCTTCGGGCCGGGATCTATCGATCAGGCCCATACGGCCGATGAATGGATCGATATAAGACAAGTGGAAGCGGCTAGCAACATCCTTTATTCGCTGGCTGCCGAGAGTGCCTGGTAAACGAGAACTCCACTTCTACAGGAATCGAGTCCTACCTGAAAATCGGTTTAGAAGACGTCCAGCTTGAAGTGGTTTCCCTCATGGTACTCGCGAGACTCGGGGTAATAATTTTGCCACTGCCGGTTGTAGACCGGAATTCGCATTTCCGGCGGATAACGATAGTACAAGCTGTCGGCACTCCGATAATACTCGCTTCCCCAGAAATTCTGCGGATAATAGACATACGGATAGTGATAAAACCTCTCCCAGTCCTGGGTCTTGTAGGTGTAGCCCCAGGCGCGGCCATAGGCTCTCGGGGTTTGGGCTTCCGCATCGTTGGAAATCAGAACGATCCCGAACCAAAACGCGCAAAAGACAGGTAAAATGCGGTAGATCATCAACTATTCCCCCCGGATCTCGTCAACATGAGCGGACGAAGGCCGTGTTGGCTTCTATGTACCCATCGGCTTGGCAGGTAGGCCATATTAAGGGAATATTCACTACAACCGATAAAGACGATGACTGCTAGCAGTCAAACAATCGGCGACTCGGCGGGTTTTCGAGACTTCAGGTGGGCATCTTCCCCTTGAGCAATTCCTCATCCCACTCATCCATAAGGGGCCAGTTGGTAGCGCATGTGCCAAAATCGGCCATACTCAAATAGCTCTCAAGACGAGCAATCGTACTATCCAACTGGTCATTGTCCTTGCGAAACACCGGACCGTGACTTGGCAACAACCACTCCACATCACTTTCGCGAATCCGACGAAGAGAGGTAATAAATTTGGGAATATCGCTACCATGATGGGCATCAATAGCCCCCACACACCCATCGCGGTACATGTTATCGCCCGAGAACAATAGATTACCGAAGCGAAATGCGAGTTGACTGTCTGTGTGGCCCGGCGTGTACCAGACATCAAGTTTTAGACTACCGACCTTGATTGTATCTCCATCATCGATGAGGTGATCCAACTCGACCTCTGGCATTGCAAGATCTATTCCATGCGCCTCGATTGTCGCAAAGGTTTTGATCCGATCCCCTTCTGCAAGCGGCTTGGCTGCCAACGGATGTCCCGTTGCGGTGGTCTTGATGAGTTGTTTCGCGCGGGCCAACCCCTGGACATGGTCCGCGTCCGCATGGGTTGCAATTAGCGTCACGCATTTGGCAAGTGGAAAGTCGAGTTGCCGAATCAGTTCCACAATTTCATCGACGCTATCTTCAAAACCGATGTCGATCAGCAGCCATTGCTCGTCATCGTAGATGAGATACACACTACATCCGAACCGATGCACCGATCCTGCCGCATGGTTCAGTTCAATAACATGGGGAAAAAGGGGTTGGCGATTGAGCATGCATCCACTTTCTTTGGGGAACCGTACGAGGAGATAGCGTAGCTGGAGATCTCGATAGAAACATCCATTAAGGAACCCGTTAATTCTAAGGATCGGCTTGCCTCCGCGCCAAGCGGCGGTTGGTCGTCTCTCAATTCGGCTCCTGACGTCTCATCTCGGAAACAATGGCTGCCAAACCCTCTTGATATGTGGGGTAGATGGGCCGGACGCCAAGTTCGCGAACCATGCGATCATTACATACTCGCTTGTTGGTACCACTTTTCCGCTCAGACCACTCCTCGACAATCTCAAAGCGGGGAGTGGGAGCTCGGAGAAGTCGGGCAAGGGCTGTGAAATATGCGCATCGGGTCGTGGGTGAACCATCCGACACGTTGTAGGTGCGCCTCACACCACTCTGATCGGCAGCGGCGAGCAGGACCGTCGTGGCGTCCTCCACATGGATCAAGTTCAAATAATCATTTCCGGTCACCGGAAGCGGCTTTCCGGCAACCACATCGGCACTGCGCGGGATACGATTAGGACCGTACAGACCGGCCAGTCTTAGAATTTTTGCATCCTGTCCACGTCGATGCGCAAGCAACATCTTTTCGGCCGCCAGGCAGACCCTGCCCCCCTCTCGATCTGGCTCGCAAATGGAGTCTTCATCGACCCACTCGCCATCCTCTTGGGCGTAGACCCCCGTTGAGCTTGTGTAGAGTACCGGACCGGACGATGGTGGCAGGGCATCCAGAAGATTTTGAAAACCGTCCACATACACCGACTCGATTGATGCACCACTTGACCGATCGTGCCCCACTGCAAAAAGCACGGTCTCTGCTGTAGGGAGATTCGTGAGTGTTTCTGCTTTCAAGATGTCTCCCACGTGCGTTCTCAAACCCTGCCGTTGAAATTGTAAAGAGTGATCGACACTACGGGTTAGCACACAAACGACATCTCCCCGACTCCGCCACCTCTGCGCAATGCGACCGCCCAGATAGCCACAACCAACGATTAACCGCTGTACCGTATCGGTCACTTAAGAGTCGTCCAATCCGCGGATATCAGTTTTGCCCATCGGTCCCGACTCGAGATACGCCGTGAGCAGGATTTGCGCCGCCAATTTATCCCGACGCCCTTGACGCTGTTTTTTAGTCAAACCACCGACTGCGAGCATTTCATCGGCCATTTGCGTCGTAAACCGCTCGTCAAAGAAAACCACCGGTACACTGGTCTGATTCTGCAGCCACTTGCCAAACTCTCGGGCCTCTAGGGATTTCTGGCTTTCCTCGCCACTCAAGTGAATCGGCAGACCGACCACAAACAACGAGATCTGCTCTTGAGCGGCAAGCTGCCGAAAATAATGGCCATCCTGGACATCGTTCTGCCGCCTGTAATTATCGAGCGGGCTGGCAATGTTCTGCTGTCGATCCGTAATTGCAATACCGATACGCACCGTTCCAAAATCGACACTTGCAATACGCCCAATCCCACCAGAATCCACACCATCCTCGGACATCACGCTGACCTGCTTCCATTGAAATTTACTTTGGCAACCAAGCGTTATGCGCTGCATACGCAACAACCGGGTATCCATAGCGATGCTGTCATCGAGCACCCTATTTCCGGCGACTGCAAGCCAAACTCCAATCCAGAATCAAACTGTACAGCCCGCATTCAGTTATACCGCGAGCTTGCACCGTGGCCACCGGGGACTATGCGACTTGCAACTCGGTAAATCGACACTTTTAGTATCTTCTTACACAAACTCGGCGAACAAACTGGTTGCAAAGCACGACTCACTAAGCACGCATGATGCGAACACTCCAACACATTCCAGGGCATGCGAAATTGGCCTGCCCTCGTTGACGAATTTGCAGCCATCTGATAGCCTTTTTCGTTCCTGAGACCATTGCATCCTTTCTCCATATTCACCCCACCTCTCCGTTTGCAAAACAGGGAAGCAATCACTCATCGGGAATAGATCGCAGTCACAAACCGTCCTATTGATAGCGAGACAAGTTACTAATTATGGCTTATGAAATCACATTAATCACAGGTGATGGCACGGGACCTGAACTTGCAGAAGCGGCAAAAAAATGCATCGATGCTACAGGGATAGCAGTCAACTGGGACATCCAGGAAGCGGGCATTGATGTCATGGAGACTGCCGGAACGCCGATTCCGGATAGTACGCTAGAGAGTGTCCGTCGTACGCGATGTGCACTAAAAGCCCCCATCACAACACCTGTCGGTACTGGATTTCGCAGTATCAATGTGTACCTCCGCCAGGAACTTGGCCTCTTTGCATGTATCCGACCCTGCAAACAGTACGAGGGGGTTCGCAGCTATTTCTCCGACCTATCGGTCGATCTAGTGATTGTTCGTGAAAATACCGAAGATCTCTACGCCGGTGTTGAGTTCGAAGCCGGAGAAGAAGCAACAGATCGCCTGATCGAGTTCATCAATGGATTGCCCTCCGACCGAAAAATTAAAACCTTGGGAAAAGAGACCGGTATCTCTATCAAGCCGATCAGTATCTCGGGTACCGAACGTATTGTTCGTTGTGCGTTGGAATACGCACGCGACAACGGGCGCAAAAAAGTCACTGCCGTCCACAAAGCCAATATCATGAAATACAGTGATGGTCTTTATCTGGACACCGCCACACAAGTTGCCAAAGATTTTCCCGACATCGAATTTGAAGAACGGATCGTCGACAACATGTGCATGCAACTGGTACAGAAACCAGAATTATACGATGTCCTGGTCTTGCCGAATCTCTATGGCGACATTATTAGTGATCTCGGCGCTGGTATTGTGGGAGGACTGGGTGTGGCGCCTGGTGCCAATATTGGCCCTGAAGGGGCCGTATTTGAGGCTACCCACGGCAGTGCACCGAAGTATAAAGGTCAAAACAAAGTCAACCCGACAGCATTAATCTTATCGGGAATGCTCATGTTACAGCACATCGGTGAAAAAGAGGCGGCCGAGCGTCTCGAAAGTGCGGTTGCTGCCGTTATTGCTGAAGGCAAAGAAGTAACGTATGACTTGAAGCCCCACCGCGATGACCCTACCGCAGTCGGCACCCAGGAGATGGCCGACGCTATTTGTCGAAAGCTGCAAGATTGATCGGTACCGGATAAAATCGTGACTGGCACCAAATTTTCGCCGTCACTTACTACTGGTTTGAGCATTGCTCTCTTCCTCAACATTTCGAGCACTGGTTAGCGGACAAGCTTGCGGTCTTCTCGCAACGATTGCCCGCTTTGGTCTCTCCCTGGCAGAAATCCCTTATCGTTGGGCAGTCGCCTACCGAAATCATCGTTTTGACAAGGGTCTCCGTACAGTTCACGATGTGGGTGTACCTGTCATCAGCGTTGGCAATTTGACTCTCGGCGGTACCGGCAAAACACCCACGGTCGAGCTATTGGCTACCTATTTTCTTGAAAATGGGGTGCGGATTGCTATCGTCAGTCGCGGATATGGCAGCAGCAGTCGGGAGCACAATGACGAGGCAATGGAACTTTCGGAAAAATTGCCTCAAGTGCCACACGTACAGAATCCTGACCGTGTGGCGGCAGCAACGAGTGCTATTGAGCAACACGCTTGCCAAGCGATTCTGCTAGATGATGGTTTTCAGCATCGCCGCTTGGCCCGCGATTTGGACATTGTTCTCATCGATGCATTAGAGCCTTTCGGTTTTAATCACGTGTTTCCCCGTGGTACGCTTCGGGAACCGGTTTCGAATATCGTCCGCGCAGATGCTGTAGCACTGACCCGCTGCGAGTTGATCGATCATGAGCAACGAGAGGATATTCGCCAGCGGATTGACTCTTTGGCCCCGAATGCTGTATGGCTGGAAATAACCCACCATGTGGAGTCGCTCCTTGGTGCTGATGGTCGCAGTGATGACCCCAAATCGCTCGATGGTGAGCAGATTGCTGCTTTTTGTGGAATTGGCAATCCACAAAATTTCCGACGGACCATCGACTCAAGTTGCAACTGGGATCTCGCCGGATGGCGCGAATTTCCCGACCATCACAGATATGATCGCCAAGACGTCGCAAATCTGCTCGATTGGCTAAAAACGATTCGGGCGAACGTGGCCGTCTGTACACACAAGGATTTAGTCAAGCTACGCTCCATTTGGCCCACAGACATGAAACTCTATGCCCTCACCATCACTTCTAAAATTCTCAAAGGTGGGGACGATCTAAACTGCCTGCTAAAACCCCTCATCAAACGGGCCGCAACAAATTCCTAGTGCTCTGGCACCGACAATGTGCCACTGCTAGCACTTGATCTGTCTAAAATTCTCTATGCTCCAAAGTCTTGGGTGAGTATAAAGCCGGAACCATCATGAGAAGAAGTCGTCTCCTCCTGTTGGCTCGATTTTTGTAAGCACGATGTATTAGAAAGATCATCCGGATGAAAACCCTTGACCTACTAGACGCGTTGGATTCTCTCGGAAGCCCAAAAATACTGGTGATCGGAGACTTCATTCTAGATCGCTATACCTGGGGCAATGCCGAAGGAATTAGCCAGGAAGCCCCCGTGATTCTTCTGCGAGCAGACCGTGAGGAACAACAATTAGGGGGAGCCGGAAACGTCTGCCAGATTCTCCGTAGTCTCGGTGCGGATGTGCAGTGCGCTGGCTCGATCGGCAAGGACGAAGCGGGAGCCTCTGTCCGTACGATGCTTGAGGATCTAGCCATTGATTGTCAGATGCTACTGCCAGATTCGACACGCATTACTACGACCAAACAGCGCTTCATGGGGCTCGCAGCCAATAAACATCCCCATCAGATTTTGCGCGTTGACAATGAACTACGAGAAAATGTTTCACCCGAAGTAGAAAAAGAACTGATTTCCCGCATCAGCAACTGCCTTCCAGATTTTGACGTTATTCTCTTTTCCGACTATGCCAAAGGGCTTGTTACCCCCTCGCTACTTCGAGCAATTATCGACGAGGCAAAAACGCTTCACATTCCCGTCATCGTGGATCCCGTCCGCACACGCGAGTATCGCACATACCACGGTGCCACACTCATGACACCCAATCGCGCTGAGGCGATGGAGGCTACTGGCCTGTCGATCAATACACCATCCGATGCTTTTCAGGCTGGTCGCGAATTGTGCGAGATCGCGAATTTAGAGATGGCAGTCGTTACCCTTGATAGTGATGGCATGGTGCTGGTAAAGGCAACCGGTGAAGCCGAATTATTTTCCACCAACCCACGAGCCGTCTACGATATCACGGGGGCAGGAGACGTCGTGCTGGCCACAATCGGGATCTGTATGGCTGCAGGGCACTCGGGAAAAATCGCTGCCCGCCTGGCCAATGTCGCAGCAGGTATGTCCGTGGAACAAATCGGCTGTTCGGTCGTCTATCGCAATGATTTGCGAAGCCGCCTGCTCGCACAGCAACGACCTATAGAGATGAAATTGCGAGATCTGGGCCAGCTCGTGCATATTGTTAAAAAGGTACGGAACAAAGGCCAAAAAGTGGTATTTACGAATGGTTGTTTTGACCTGCTTCACGTGGGCCACATTAGCTATCTCCATGAGGCGGCTGCGAGTGGTGATTTGCTGGTCGTTGGACTCAACAGTGACCAAAGTGTGGCCCAACTCAAAGGCCCTCATCGTCCTCTAATCCAGCAGACTGACCGTGCAGCTATCCTGTCTGCATTGGAGTGTGTCGATTTTGTAACTATTTTTGACGCTCCCGATCCCCTAAACGTCATTGATGCCATTCGTCCCGATGTTCTTGTGAAGGGTGGCGACTACAGTCTCGATGAAGTTGTGGGACGGGATTTGGTTGAGTCGTACGGAGGGATTGTTGTCATCGCTCCTCTGGTGGAGGGTGTCTCCACAACCCGCATTCTCAAGTCAGCAGTTGCATAACCGTGCGGCTTTGCCAAGGGCGGACGTCCGATTGACAGCGCGACGGCATTACGTCTTTTGGGGCAACGTAAAGACCGATTGGCTCTTCACAATCGCGTGATCGTCTGGAAAGGTGTGAAATGCCTGAATACGCAGAGATCGGATACGAGTCTCAATATTGATATAGCTGATCGCCCCGAGTGCCATCCGGCCACTCGATTCAAAACGATAGAGCAGGCCGTCCGTTTCACAGTCTTGAAATAGTTCATTCTGATAGTTCCAGAACACATCAGGCTGGACCCGTTCAAGCTGAAAACCCATCAGATAGCTCACCCCACAGCGGCAATCGATATTGTCATTGCGCTCGCCTTCTAGGGGATAGGTAAAGAGCCGCCTTTTTTGTGGCAGCGGAGTATGGGCACCGGTCGCAACCTCCGTCAATGTCATATTGCGGTACTGCCAGGTAATAATGTGCCCGGCACTCGTAATGTCGACACGAGCTTGGTAGGGACCGTGTTCCAATTTGCGAGTGCAATACACCTCAAAAAGTTCTGGATGCAACGACCTGCTGTACAGCTGAAAAACCAGTTCAGCAACTTTTGGGCGAACGGAAAGCACCGAATGAGATACCTGAGGGGAACAAATAATGGATGGGTGAACTGGCCGTGATTATAAACTTTTCGGAGAATGCAGACAAAGAGCATTGCTGGGGCATGGGACTAAAAATTTCCCGTGACAAACAGCCGCCGCATGCACGCGATCGAGTCTCTAAGATGCCGGGAATCCAACCATCAGGTCGTAAAGGGCATGCGTCCCTGCCGCAATGCCAAATCCACGGCAGACAAATAAGATGGCAAAAAAGCCCCCGGCCAAAAATCGAAAAGAAAAACTGCCCACCTCAAAAGTATCGCCCTGAGGGCCAATATAATGCGCCGCAGCAAAAATGAGACTGGTCAAAAGCAGAGCACCCGCCAGTTTGATTTTTCGGGAGGCAAATGCCAAGCCAACGAGAATGATGGCAAGCGGAACCAATATCAGCCTGAACAACAATTCCTCATAGACCCCCGCACCAAAATAACGGACCATCTGCCCAAATACATCACGGGCCATCTGGTCTACATTCAGTTCACATGCAGGCATCACCCCAGTAATCGAAAGGACATTAGCTTGTACATGGGCGATCGCCAGGAGCACAACTGCTAAAAGAGCGGACTCGGCCGCCATCGTGTAGATGACATTTGCGGAAACTCGCCACGGCTGCCTGGTAGTGTGATGCCACGCCAGCAGGATCGCCACCGTAAGCAATGGCAACAACAAAAGACTAGTGATTCCCGCCGCCGCAAGAAAGTTTTTCAACCAGATATCGGCACCGTTGCGAACCGCCGTAGAGCCTAGCCACAATGTACCCACTTCATAACAGAGCAGCAGTGGCAATACGAAAAACAGACTTGCCAAGGGTCGCCGCGACTGGTTCCAGTAACTGCTGGATGCTGCAGCGATCGATCTGGTCTCGGCTTGCAAGCGATGGATCATCGGACGGTAATTTCGGGGATGGGTGATTTCGGGAATAAGTGTGGCGTAACGGTACTTTGAGCCTGAAAAAATATTCTGGCATACTAACTCCATCTTCGACGTTCAATGAGTGCCGCCTTTAAGATCTCGAAGGCAGGGGCTCTTTGAGTTAAACTCCTAAAATGTGGTGCAGTTACTACTACCCTACGGTGAGTATGCTGGGGGTTAATTGCGACTTCTTTTTTCGGAGCAACCCGCACGACTTTTTGTGGTACTTTCGGCATGATCGTTACACTCGATGAGGTTTATCAGCAGTTGTACGAAGCCCTTGGACCACAACATTGGTGGCCTGCTGAATCGGCCTTTGAGGTTGTCCTTGGTGCCGTGCTCGTCCAAAACACTGCGTGGCGGAATGTTGAGAAAGCCATTGAGAACCTCCGCCAATCCGAACTACTTTCCGCTAAAGCGATGTATCAATTGCCCCCTGAAGAGTTAGAAGAGCTGATCCGTCCCGCCGGTTACTTCCGCATGAAAACCAGACGTATCCGCAACCTGCTCGATCACCTATTCACGCAACACGAGGGATCTCTCAGCGCCATGCTCAAGGTCGATACAGAAACGCTCCGCGAAGAGCTGCTGCAAATTAACGGGATTGGGCCGGAAACGGCGGACTCCATTCTTCTCTACGCCGCAGAGCGACCCGTCTTTGTGGTCGATACCTACACCAATCGGATTCTTAAACGTCATGGATGGATCGAACATGAGGCGGATTACTCTACGATTCAGGCACATTTTCAGACCCATCTGGAGGCTGATTCTCAGCTCTATAATGAGTTCCACGCCCTGTTGGTCCGTATCGGCAATCTCTATTGTCGCAAGAAACCTCGGTGCGAAGAATGTCCACTGTCAAAATGGCTACCGGAGGATGGCATCTGCACTCCGCCCGAGGAAGAACCGTAAGACGTTTTTTGAGCAGAGGGGACTTCGCGCATAACATACATACGTTGTTTTCTGTGTAATATTACCGGCGAGGGCCGGCAGTCTATACTTTCAGCGAACGCGACACATTCATAGCGGGCGATCATGCAAGAGAAACATGGCTGGGAATTCTGGATCGACGTGGGGGGAACGTTCACCGATTGTCTTGCCCGCAATCCGCAAGGGCATCAGCTAAAGCACAAATTGCTCAGCTCCAGCATATGCCCCGGAAGGGTTGGCAAACATTCAGATCGACACCGGATCGTCGATCTTGCCCGCAGCAGCGACCCGGAAAATTTTTGGGTGGGATACCAGATTCAAATCAAAGAAGAAGGAGGTCCGATAATCGCCGAGGAAACAATAAGCCGATTCACTCCAATCTCGGGTGAATTATTCCTGGCCTCGCCCCTGCCATTTAATCCCAGACCAGAAATGCGATATGAGTTGTCCTCCAAAGAAGAAGCGCCGCTTATGGCAATGCGTTACCTGACCGGCACAACCCTCCGAGAACCGCTACCACCTGCCAATGTCCGACTGGGGACAACGCGGGGCACCAATGCCCTGCTCACCCGCAATGGCGCAACGACCGCGCTGGTCATCACCGCAGGTTTTGGAGATGTTTTGCGGATTGGCTATCAGGATCGGCCGCATCTATTTGATCTGTCTGTCCGTAAACCATCACCCCTCTATCGGCAGGTGATCGAAATCGGCGAACGCATCACTGCAACAGGAGAAGTCCTGCAAAGGCCCGATGAAGAAACGGTCCGGAAACAATTCGAATCGGCGCATCGCGACGGGGTCGAGGCACTCGCAATCTGTTTGCTGCACGCTTACCGGCATCCGCAACACGAACGATTGTTGCTCGAGTGGGCCGAGGAAGCCGGCTTTTCAAACATCAGTCTTTCAAGTGATGTTTCGCCCCTGATGAATGTGGTTGCCCGCGGGGACACCACGGTCGTTGATGCCTATCTGAATCCGGTGCTGCGGCAATATATCGGTCGGATCCAACAAAAACTTCCCGCCACGAGCCGCTTTCGGCTTTTGACCTCGGCGGGCGGACTCATCGACGCATCCGGCTATCGGGGCAAAGACAGTATCCTTTCCGGACCGGCCGGTGGGGTCGTTGGTTTTGCTCAGGTTGCCAGAGCGTGCGGTTTCAAGCATGCCATCGGCTTTGACATGGGGGGAACCAGCACCGACACATCCCGCTACGACGGCACCTTCCCTCTGGAATACGAGACCGAAAAAGCCGGAGTCCGTATTGTGGCTCCCATGATGGCCATCCACACGGTAGCCGCCGGTGGGGGATCTGTTTGCAAATTCGATGGGATCAAGCCGATAGTCGGTCCCGAAAGCTCTGGGGCCGATCCGGGGCCAGCCTGTTACGGACGTGGTGGCCCCTTGAGTGTAACGGACGTGAATCTGTTGGTTGGCAAACTCCTGACGACTCGATTTCCCATTCCCCTCGATGTAACGGCGGCGAGCGAGCGGGCCGATCAGTTGGTGGAAGAAATCGAGACAACGAGTGGCAAACAGTACACGCGGCACCAACTTTGTGAAGGATTTCTAAAAATTGCCAACGCCAATATGGCCGCAGCGATCCGCGAGATTTCGATTTGCCAGGGTATCGATCCCCGGGATTATGTGCTGGTTGCCTTCGGAGGCGCTGCCGCACAACATGCCTGCGGTGTCGCCCGCGAGTTGCATATCGAACGCATCCTCATCCACCCGGACGCCGGCATCCTCAGCGCCTACGGCATCGGACGCTCCCGCGTTGTCCGCCACCGGACACGCGGTGTGTATGCCGCGTATGAAGCGACAAAGATGGATGATATTGAGGAAATTTTTCGCCAACTGATCGAGCAGGCCGGTGCTGAAGTGATGGCCGAAGGCGTCGATCGGCAGCTTTTGGAGACGGTTTGTTCGTTGCAGATCCGTTACCGTGGAACCGAGACCGCCATCACCATCCGCAAGCCGGACGATGGCGACTACGGGGCAGCCTATCATGCCTTACATCGACAACGTTACGGCTACGACAGACCGGACCATCCTCTCGAAATTGTGGCGGCGCGGGTTGAGGTCTCCCACCGCAGCGAGGTGTCAGAAACAGAATCCGTCAAATTACCTCCCACGACACCAACATCAGAAGAGGAACAGGCTGTCTATTTTGACGGCAAGATGTATACCACCGCCGTTTTTGACTCTCACAACCTAAAACCCGGAGATCATTTTTCAGGACCCGCTATTATTTGCAGCATGACATCGACCACTGTTGTCGATCCCAATTGGAATGCCACTGTGTATTCGGGAGGGGAAATACTCCTTGAGGATCAAGGCGAAGCAGCAAAGTGTTCTCAGCATGTTGCCGAGGAAGCGGATCCGATCATGCTCGAAATATTTAATAATCGTTTTATGGCAATTGCGAATCAGATGGGCATGACACTCCGCAACACCGCCAGTAGTGTCAACGTGAAACAAAGGCTCGATTTCAGTTGCGCCATCTTTACAGCAAGTGGCGATCTCGTCGCAAACGCACCTCATATTCCGGTCCACCTCGGTGCCATGGGGGTAACGGTGCGGAGCATCCTCAGAGACAATCAGCCACCCAAACCTGGAGATGTGTATCTGACCAACGATCCCTATCGTGGCGGTTCCCATCTGCCCGACATCACCGTTGTGACCCCGGTTCACGATCCGACGGATGGTCGTCTACTATTTTTTACTGCAAACCGCGCACACCACGCTGAAATTGGAGGTATTCGACCTGGCTCCATGCCCCCCTTTTCCCACAACCTCGCCGAAGAGGGGGTGCTTCTGAGCAACATACAATTGTTCGATGCCGGGCAACCGCAATGGGATACGCTTCGAGAGAAACTCACATCGGCCAAATTTCCGAGTCGAAATATCGAGGACAACTTGGCCGATATTGCAGCCCAAAATGCCGCCAACCGGCAAGGATCGCGCGATCTGAGGGAACTGGTCGCTCAATACAGTCTGCCGGTGGTGCTGGCGTACATGCAGCATATTCAAGATGCGGCTGCCGCCAAAATGCGTTCCGCCCTCAAACGTCTTCCGGACGACCGCTACCAGTTTGGCGATTGGCTTGATGTGGGCAGAGAGAGTGCCGCGATTTGTGTGTCGATTGACATCGAGGGAGAAACGGCCGTTTTTGATTTTTCAGGGACTGCTCCTGTACTCCCAAATAATCTCAACGCAAATCAAGCCATCGTCACTGCCGCTGTGATGTATTGTCTGCGGTGTCTTATTGCACAAGACATTCCACTCAACGAAGGAGTCCTCTCTCCAATCACCATCAAACTACCCGATTGTTTGTTAAATCCGCCGAGGCACAGTTCACCTGAGAAATGTGCTGCCGTAGCGGCAGGTAATGTCGAAACATCCCAGCGCATTGTCGATGTGATACTCGGGGCCCTTGGCGTAGCTGCTGCCAGTCAGGGAACGATGAACAATTTGCTTTTTGGCGACGCTCAATTCGGTTATTACGAGACGATCTGTGGCGGTGCCGGTGCAACGCCCCGGGCGGAAGGTGCCGATGCGGTGCAAACCCATATGACAAACACCCGGTTGACCGATGTTGAAGTCCTTGAAGATCGCTATCCCGTACGTGTTTTGCAGTTTAACATTCGCCGTGGTTCAGGAGGTCGAGGCCAATGGCGGGGCGGTAATGGAGTGGTTCGCCACATTGAATTTCTCCGTCCATTGACAGTCTCTCTTCTTTCGCAGCGCCGTGGCCCGCATCCACCCTACGGCCTGGAGGGCGGAGAATCCGGCGCAATCGGGATCAACACCATCCTCCGCAACAATGGAACGAGGAAAAAACTCTCCGGGATTGTAGAGTTAGCGGTCGAAGCAGGAGATGTCCTGATCATCGAAACCCCTGGTGGCGGCGGTTATGGAAAGGACCATTCGATCGAACTCTCGCAATAGCAAAAATATCTCCGCCCGCTAACGGCGCTCATACATCGGAATTTAGTCACGAACTCGGCGGTCATTGAGAGAATGTTACTCTGCGCGGTAGAATCACGAATGTGGCGCGGTATCCTTTTTTATTCCCCCACTTCCAGTCACCGTACTAATAAATTGAGAAGGCAAATGGCAGGACATTCACACTGGGCAGGAATTAAACACAAAAAGGCGCTGATTGATAACAAGCGCGGAAAATTGTGGGGCAAGCTCTCCAAGGCCATTATTGTGGCTGCCAAAATGGGAGGTGGAGATCCCGACCAGAACCCACGTCTGCGACTGGCCATTGCCGATGCCAAGTCGGGTCGGATGCCAAAAGATACAATCTCGCGGGCAATCAAAAAGGGAACTGGAGAGATCGAAGGTGGTAATTTTGAAGAGATTGTCTACGAAGGTTATGGTGCCGGTGGGGTTGCCGTCTACTGTGACATTTTGACAGACAATCGCAACCGGACCGCTCCCGAAATCCGGAAACTCTTCGAAATCAATGATGGCAAGCTAGGCGCAACCGGCTGTGTGGCATGGATGTTTGAGCGCAAAGGTCTTTTTATGATATCTGCCGAAAAGACGAACGAAGAGATTCTGATGGAACTCGCACTCGAGGCGGGGGCGGAGGATGTGCAACTCAATAATGATAAATTTGAGCTTAAATGTGACCCGGAAACGTATAGTGATGTGGCCGAGGCACTTGAAAAAGCTGCGATCGAACCAGATCTTCAGCAACTGACTCGCATCCCCTCGACGACCGTTGATCTCGATGCCGCGACTGCCAAAAAAGTGCTCAGGCTGATGGAAAGCCTTGACGATCACGACGATGTACAAAGTGTTTCGGCAAATTTCAATATCCCAGAGACGGTCCTGGCCACGATGAGCGAAGACTGAATTTCAAAACAGCTCTGCCCTCTCAATCAAACACCGTTTTAATCAAACCGAGCGAGGGGTATTGGTAACGGGCTATTCGACCGCTCGCAGGGCAAGGCCTGCAGGCTCGTTGTGAGTCCCGAGGGGCATGGAATTTTGCGGATCATCGCGAAGCGACTCATCGTGATCCTCCAAATCCATCGCGACATACGGAAACCAGTTGTAATAGATGCGATAACAAGTGGGCACAAGAACCAACACCAATACGGTCGCAAGCATGAGACCAAAACTGAGGCTCGTGGCCATCGGAATCAGTACCTGTGCTTGGAACGAGGTTTCCAAAAGAATCGGAAAGAGTCCTGCAACGGTTGTGATGGTAGTCAGTAACACCGGACGGAAACGTCGTCGCCCGGCATCGAGCAGCGCTACATCAATCGGCACACCCTTTCGAACACGATGATTAATAAAATCGATCAGGACAATGGAATCATTGACAACAATCCCGGTCAACGCTACCAATCCGAAGAAGCTGAAAAGGGTAATAGGAAGATTCATAATGGCATGGCCAAAAATCGCCCCAATGACACCGAAGGGAATAATAATGAAAATTAACAATGGCTGCAGGTAGGAGCGAAATTCTAGTGTCAAAAGAAAAAACATCACGAGTAAAGCGACTATCGAACCAATCAACAGGCTGCTGAGGGACTCCCTGGTCTGCTCCTGCTGGCCTTCCCACCGTATTTTAATATCCGGATATTGTGCCAACAGATCCGGTATAAACTTCTTTTGCATGTCAGCAACAATATCGCTGGCATTACCAACCGCCTCTTCAACATCGGCACTGATCGTTATCGATCGCAGTTGGTCGATGCGGTTGATTTCCGAGTAACCACGAACGATCTGAACATCGGCTAGTTCCGTCAACGGTCGCTCCTGGACATCGTTGGTACGAACCCTGAGTTTCTCAAAGTTTTCCAAGGAGTGACGATCCGCTTCAGGATACCGAACCATCAACTTGACTTCATGGCGGCCACGTTGCAGCCGCATCACTTCCTCGCCATAAAATGCCGCTCGAATGGTTTCTGCGAGATCCGCTGTTGTGATCCCCATTGCCTGTGCATCCTCCTTGACACGCACCTGGTATTCCCACTTGCCGGGCCGCGAATCATCAGAAACATCATACACACCCTTTTTTCGGCCAAGCTCCTTTTTGCACGCTTCCACAGCCGCTTCTAATTCGGTGAACCGTTCTGCCCGAGCCAACAATTTGAACTCGATCGACTTGCCCCCGGGACCAAAATTGGGGGCTCCAAACGTCAGACTTTCTGCTCCCGGAATTTGGCCTGTTCGCTCTCGCCAGAGCGAAATGATCTGCTCGCTTTTGATCTCACGACTGCTGGTATCTGCCAGTTGGACCTCCACATTGCCCACGTGACTGCCCGTTGCCTTGGCCGCTTTTGCCGGATTTTCTGCTGCTTGCTGGGCCCCCACATTGCGGTACGCAAGCAGAATAGGTGGATCCCCTACCGCGCTTAGTTCATCGTTAAGCTGCCAGAGAGCCGTTTCGATCTGACGGGTGGCCGCTTCGGTAATTGCAATTGGAGTACCATCGGGAAAGGCAACCTTGGCACGAATACTGTTACTGTCAAGTTTCGGAAAAATAATAAAGGGCACGATTCCCGCACGGACAAATCCCACCGTCACCATCAACAGTGCGGCAGCGGCAGCAAGTGTTGGCCAGCGATACACGAGTGCCCAGCGGAGAACTGGCAAATACACATTTTCGACAAATCGCTCAAGAAACACTGCAGTTGTTTTATTAATCTTTTTGAAGATCGCCAAGAGAAAGTGAAATACGTACAAAAGAACACCAATAATCTTGAACAGAAGATTTGTTCGGTGTGAAAGATGGCAGGGAAGAATAAATATGCTTTCAAAAAGCGAGATAGCGAGCATGGCAATCACAGCGATGGGCATCACGGCAATAAATTTCCCCATCACTCCAGAAACGAACAGCATCGGGCAGAATGCAACGATGGTTGTCAACACCGAAGCGACAACCGAAGGCACGACTTCGACCGTTCCATCTACTGCAGCTTGAATATACCGCTTGCCCATCTGCCGATGGGCATAGATGTTTTCACCGACAACGATCGCATCATCGACCACAATGCCCAGTGCCATCAGGAAGGCGAACATACTGAGCATGTTTAGCGTCTGCCCACCTAACAAAAGGATGCTTCCAGCACCGAGCAAAGCAACAGGAATTCCCAACGCTACCCAGAAGGCCAACTTCAATTCAAGAAAGACTGCAAGTACCAAAAATACGAGGATCAATCCGACCAGACCATTTTTAACCAACATGTCGAGACGATCTCTCACATCAACCGACATGTCCTGCCAATGGACCATACTATAACCACCGGGAAGCTGGGTGGCTTTGACATAATCGCGGACCACCTCTGTCATCGCAAGCAGATCTTCATCCGTTGTCCGCTCCACAGCCAACACCAAAGCCGGACGACCATTCACTTCACTCACGGCTGCATCATCTGTGAATTCGTCCTTGACCACCCCCAAGTCACCAATTGAAAGCACCACTCCACCGACGTCGGTAACAACGGGAATCTTGGCAATTTCTCGGCCACTGAGCTGCTTGTTCTTGCCACGAAGAAGGACTTCCTGGCTCTCTGTGCGAATTGTGCCGCCTGGCAGTTCCAAATTTTCCCGGCGAACGATGTTTGCTAATTCTTGCAGTGTCAGACCATATTTATGGAGCGTATTCTCATCGATTTCGATATCGATCTGATAATCGCGCGCACCTTCAAGTGTTACCTGGGAAACCTCCTTTAGCTGCAACAGGTCATCGCGAACTTTTTCGGCAAGCGATCTTAATTGGAGATCGTTCACTTGTTTACCATTGTCCGGAGCAAGCACACCGACTTTGATTGCGGGCCATCGCATCGTAATCTGCTGGACTTCGATATCCTCCGCCAGCTCTGGAAAACTTGGAATGCGATCAACTTGTGAACGAATCTCGTTCACAATCTTCTGCACATCGGCAACATTAGAACGAATTTCAAGAATGACATTGCCGGATCCTTCTTTGGCCACTGAAGTAATCTTCTTGATTCCATCGACCGAACGGACTGCCTCTTCGATTTTCTGACAGATCCCCTGTTCGATCTCCTCCGGGCTGGCACCAGGGTAGGATACACTTACCAGCACAACTTCCAACTCGAACTCCGGGAACACCTCCCTGCGCATCGTGACCAAGCTATAGATACCCGCCAGGAGAATGGCGATGAGCAGCATGTTCATGGAGGGCGTATTTTTAATCGCCCAGCGGACCATTGCCTGCATCGTTACGCTCCCTGTTTCTCTTCAGAAACCTGTGGCGGCGATGGAGCACCATCCGCTTTTCGTAGCGACATTCCGTCGATCGCCAGTGGCAGCGGAGAAGTAATGATCTCATCACCTGCCTTTACAGGGGCACCCGAAGCGATAAGCAGAGCTTCCCCATCGACCGTGGTTACAACCGCAACGGTTTCAATTGCAAGTTTGCCATCTCGCAAGACCCAAAGTTCATCACCCGGTCGGACCGCACTGGCCAAGACACCGAGCAATGGTATCTGTGGTTTTATCTTCATTCGAACGGTAACGAACATTCCGCGTAACAAGACCGGCGGCGCAACGGCGTTACCGACTTCTTTGCCAGATATCTCCAGCGGGACGCGTTCTTCCACAATGGCCACACAGGGCACGGTACGCGTCACTGCGTTGACACCTGCTCCGTCATAACGAGCAAGTTCTCCTCGCCACTGGAACTGCTGGTCTCCAACTGCAAGGACCACTTCCACAGGCAAGTGGGGCAATTCGTAACTGCTCCGAGCAAGCGGCCCATCCGTTTTCTGCCGTTTGGCTGCGTATTGCCAAAGCCATTGCAGTTGTGACAATTGCAGGTTGAAGTGGACTTCCACTTTAGAGGTGTCTTCCAACTTAACCAGAGCAGCACCTCGGTCAACGAACGCTCCCGCTTCAACCAAATCCTCCGTGACAACTCCGTCAATCGGTGCACGGATCTCCGTGCGATCTCGGTCCAACTGCGCCTTTTGTAGTTCCGCTTCCATGCGTTTCTGTTCGCTGACCAATCGCCCACGACGTTTTTCCAAGAGGGCTTTCTGATTTTGAAGCGTTTGCATGGTGTTACGGGCCGCCAATTCATTGTGCCGAGCCGTATCGAGATCGGAATCGGTCGCTACACTCCGGCGATTGAGCGTCGTTATCCGATCGAGTTCACCGCGCAGGATATCAAGATCTTCCGCTGCCAGCTTGATCAGCTCGAGCGTACTGGCATGTTCGACATCGAGTTCTTCCACGTTATTTTTGGCTTGACTTGTCAATTCACTCAGTCGCTGTAATTCCAACTCATAATCTCTGGCATCAATCTGTAACAAGAGCGTATCTTTTTCTACATATTGTCCAGCAAAGCATTGGGGAGCCTTGATTTTGATCTGACCGGCAACCTCCGCGGAAATTGTCACTTCACGATAGGGAGTAACTTCTCCATCTGCAGAGAGCCAGAATCCTTCTGTCCGATTACGCACCTTTGCCGTCTGTACCATTGGCCGCAGCGCATTCTGCGGGCCGCTCGCCGGGATCTGCTTCATGCTACTGAGGGCAAAAAAACCGACAATCCCGACGACAATAAAACCAACAGAAACCGCAAATTTGTTAACGACACCCATCAACGCGTACTCCCTCAAATGAAACGATTACTTGCTTTGAAATAGGATTTTATCCAATTCAGCCCCTGCTCTATTGTCTTATGCATCTCGAGGCAACTTTGTTTTTTAATGGGAACGATGTGTCGCGAATGTATTGTCTGTTTTCGATTGACTACCAACAGAATGGATTCCGAGTGGTGGCCTCTGCCCCATCGCCGCGAGCATGACAGCGGTGATGTGATGTGCCAATTGTTCGAGTGCAAAATGTTCCTGCAACTCCTCAGTTGGAATCAACATGTTTAATATCTTTTCGTTCGATCGATAATAAAAACACTGTCCGATCAAACTCAGCGCCAATTTGTGCAATTCGTGTCTGGGTGTTTCTGGCGGCATCATTTCCGCAAGGATACCGATCAACATTTCAAAGACGGGACGAAAGGCCTCCTGGACCATTTCCTCACA
>JASMGX010000250.1 GCA_030751095.1 Pirellulales bacterium
TGAAGGCATGGGATGGAAGATACCAAGATCTCAGGGTCTTTGTCTGCGGATGGGAGGGATCGATACACTGAACGGGCAAATGGCTTGGGCGAAAACACATACGAGGATCCGGCTGAGTTCTGGCACAGGACGAGTAGATCTTGTAGTCGCCCTTTGTACTTCCATAGCTTCCAGAGAACAGGCTGTAGTATTCGTGTTGTGATTCGCCTCCCGCCAACTTTCTGACCAGAATACGTCTTTTGACTTTCTTCTCTGCACGAAGCTCCTGCTTGAATCTCCTGGATTCCTTCCAGGTGTCCGGCATGATCGTGATCACTCGCCCATCGTTTCCCACGATGTAGGCAAGCTGCCTGGAGGTGCACACTTTGCAATCGGCTACATAGAGAAATCCCGGTGTCTCAGCTATCGTGCGGATTGTGTTCCACGTCTCAATATGCGTCGTGTCATCGGTGCGATTTCCCGGATATGTCTTGTAGTGAATGGGGACCGCACCATCAGAGGAAATGGTCAGGTTAAAGAGCAACTGCTTGAGATCCGGGCGATGGTCTTTAGAGTGCCCTTGAGCCATCTTCAGTCCGGTGCGGGTCGTGCCCGGTATGTTTCCATACGCCTTCACCGTAGTTGAATCATTGTGTACCCGAGCAAGACTGAGATCTACCACGTCGATCATGTGCACCACGATTGCGGTCATCAGCGAGGCTCGATCCGCCTGATAGAGCTTGTCCAGGGCTCGGGCAAAACGGTCGTCATTGAAACACCCGACGATCTCACTACTCACACCGAGACAGCCCGGATCAGTGCTTCGCACCCACTGTGGTAGCTCATAGAGGGGCTGCCTTCCAAGGGTGATGTTGTACAGAATGATCATCAAGGCATCCACGGCCGGCACGAGCTCGTTGCCGTAGCTGCCGAGGTAATCTGCAAGAATACTCCTGACTCAACTTCGCCAAAAATCGGGAAAAAGGGAGCAAAAGTGCCCTATTATGCCTATTGTCGAAGAGTTAACTATCTATCCCATATAGAGATAAGAATTTGAATGTCACATGTAGTGACACACACATGCGTTCTTCGCTTGACTAATCTTCCGCCTCTGTAATATCATGTGCTCGTGTTTATCAAACGGGTCACCAAAACCAATGGTAGAACCGAAAAAAAATACTCATATCTTCACCTTGTTGAGAGCATCCGCACCGAACAAGGTCCTCGCCACCGGCTGGTACTCAATCTTGGAGATCTGAAGATTGACAAGTCTCAATGGACGACATTGGCTCGTAGAATCGAAGACATCCTCATCGGCAGGAGAAGCCTCTTCGAGGTAGACCAAGCCATCGAGCAGCACGCCCGGCAGGTAGCTACCAGGATCTTTGAAAAACAAGCCGCGGAAATCAATGATAAGAAAGTGGATGATTTCCAGATGGTCGATACCAAAAGCCTCGATGTCTCAAAGCCACGTTCTCTCGGAGCAGAATACGTGGGCCATTCGATGTGGCGGCAATTGGGTTTTGATACGATTCTACGTCGGCAAGGTATTTCTGAACACGTGCTGCCATTGCTTGAGGCGCTGGTAGTCGGACGGTTAATCGCACCGCGAAGCGAACGATGGACAAAACGATGGGCCGAAGAACTGTCGGCGTTGTACGAGATGACTGGTAAACCCCTGCGCCATTCACTGCAATCCTACTATCGCGGGACCGATGCATTGTTTGGATGCAGAGAAGCTCTGCAACGACACCTGGCCGAACGGGAAAAGGATTTGTTTTCGCTGGAAGAAAGCATTGTCCTGTATGATCTGACAAACACCTACTTCGAGGGCCGATGCGCGGGGAATCCAAAGGCGACCTACGGCAGGTCCAAGGAGAAACGTAGCGACTGCAAATTGGCGACAATGGGGTTGATCGTCGATGGTGAGGGCTTTGCAAAGTACAGCAAGATCTATCCGGGCAATCAATATGAGGCCGATACCTTTCAACAAACCATTATAGAATTGGAACAACAGCTGGTTATAACAACCAAAGCGACGATCGTTATGGATGCCGGCGTGGCGACAAAGGAAAATATCGGGTGGCTGGAGCAGCAGGAGTATCACTATATCGTGGTCAATCGTGGCAAAGCTCCCTTTGAGATCGGCTTTGATGATATGAGCATCATCAAGGAAGACGAACAGAAGGGCGTCAAGATCGAAGTGAAACGCCATACGCAACAGGGCTCGGTGTATATCCTGGTGAAAAGCGAACAGAAGCGACTCAAGGAGTCCTCGATGATGGGGCGAGTTGAGCAGTTGTTGCTCGACCGGCTTCAGTACTATAAGAACGGGCTTGGCAAGAAGCATCATGTCAAAAAGTATCCCAAAGTTGTAGAGATGGTGGGAAGGTTGAAGGAGAAGTACTCGAAGGTTGCACAGTTTTACGAGATAACGGTTGTTCCCGAAAAGGACCGTGGTAAAAAAACGGCGAACGCGGTCGATATCCGCTGGAAGCGAAAGCAGGAGCGATACGATGAGCAGACGAAGAACGAAGGAACCTACATCTTACGGACCAATCGCTTTGATCTCACCGACGAACAGATCTGGCAGACCTACATCATGCTTGGCCGGATCGAGACTGCCTTCAAGGACATGAAATCACATTTGGGCTTTCGTCCCAATTTCCACCAGAAAGAACAGCGGGTGGATGCGCACATGTATATCTCGGTACTCGGCTACCATCTGATGCATGCGATTGAGCATAAACTGAGGTTGGCCGGGGATTCGCGAAGTTGGTGGACCATTAAAACTACGCTCAGTACCCACGAGCGGGTAACGATCGAGTATATCAGTAAAGATGATGAAGGCAATCGTTACAACAATTCGGTGCGAGTCAGTTCCCGTCTGGAACCTGAGCACCTGGAAATTTACACTAAATTGGGGTTGTCCGGCGAACCGCTCGGGCGTAAGCGTTATACGGTAAAATCGGTAGGGGCCACACCCAAAAGTTAAATCCCTTCAGAGCAATGACTTAGCTTTTAATATGGGTAAACATTCGTTTTCCCCTCGACGATGAGAGGCGGTTCAACAGAGCAAGTTTTGGAAATCTTGTTCCAGCGGATATATGAGTATGTCTTTCTTTGGGAGTGTCGGTTTGTTTTGCCTGTCGTTTCTTCCTCGACCTTGAGTGGTGCCGACATGTATCCAATTAGCGGCTCTATAGCAGGTTCCGGAAAATCTTTTCTTTTCGACAAAGGTCTCGAGGACTACTGGTCGGTACTTGTATCGTTGTTGCCAATCTGCTGCTATGCGTTTGGAGACCATCGACAGCACTTTTGAGGCAAGATTTTTCGAGCACACCCACGGCAATATCAGGAATCGGGCGTTGTTGAGAAC
>JASMGX010000251.1 GCA_030751095.1 Pirellulales bacterium
CGTTGATGAACGTGCCGTTGGAACTTCCCAGATCGAGAACCTGATAGCCGGTCTCTGTCTTGTGGAGTTCGGCATGGCGACGGGAGATTTCGGTATCCTCCAAGCGGATATCATTCTTCACGTCGCGGCCGATGGAAAGCAATGGCTTATCGAGTTCAAAACGGGAACCGCGATCCCGACCCTGGATGATAAAAAACGAAGCCACCTGCCGGTTCTCCTGGGGGCGTGTGGAAGTAGCCTTTTGAATAAAACGCTACCATTGCCCGTGCTAGGCAACCGCTCGAATGCCTTAGCCCAGCAACTCTTCAATTTTACGGAGTAATGGCCCGTAATGATAGGGTTTGCGGAAAAACTCGGCATCGCGGCCGGCTGAGGCCGTATCGGCGACCGGTCCGCGAGCACGACTGAGCATGACCAGTGGAGCTTGTTGCGACTGAGCGGCAAATCGGTCGCAGAACTCATCTTCGGACGCCCGGTCAAATTCCAGATCGACCACGACCACATTCGGCCTGTGCTGTTGGACCAGGGCAAATACATCATCGCTGCCGCTTGCCTGGAGGGTAGAGACCCCGCGACGCGCAAGTGCTGTGCAGAGCACTTCTCTAGCATCCTCCGATCTGTCCACGATCAAGACACTCGGTTGACTACGCAAGGAGTACCTACCTAACTTTCTAAGGTGGAACACCGGGCCTTCATCCGGCCTTCCTAACCATCCCCCTGCAACGCAAACCACATCAGCCACATTTGCAGAACGCATGTACCCGGAAAGCAGGTGTCGGAGGCGATCTGCAAGGGCGAGGATCATATAGATTGCGGCAATGCGTGTCAAAACCGAATTTACTACTTGACGGATGACACTGTAGCACCAAGAATTTTATGCACCACACAAAGCGATAAACGTCCCACCCCCGGAACATGAAAGAACACAATGTCCCTCCTTTTCCGATCAAAAACGTTTTTCTTCCGAACCTGGCCGTCGCTATTTTGCCGAGCCGGCCAATATTTGCTTCTAGTCGCTTGTGTAGCGGGCCCGCTGTCGCTGCTGGCAGCGGATGCCGAGAATCAGGAAAAGGTCGCTTCGCGGATTTCAGATGCCGTACGACTGCTTGCGTCGGATGAACTCGAGGGTCGTGGGATCGGCACCGAAGGCATCAAGCGGGCAGCAGAATTTATTGCCCAAGAGTTCGAAAAGATTGGTCTGGAAACCCGCGTCGTGGAAGGGACGCCGTACCAGCCGTTTGCCGTGACGACCGATGCCCAATTAGGCCCCGCGGACGCGAACCGGTTGTCGATTGTAGGACCGGGAGAAGATCCCTCCAAGAAGACCAAGGCTGCTTTGCAGCTCCAACACGATTACATGCCACTGGCGGCCGGTGGCAGTGGGACTTTTGATCTGCCTCTGGTTTTTGTCGGCTACGGAATCACCGAGAAGCATGCCGACTACGATGATTACGCAGGCGTTGACGTAAAGGGCAAAGCTGTGATTATCATGCGCCACCAGCCACTACAAGGTGATGTTCACAGCCCCTTCGGCAAAAACCCTTCCAGGCATGCCTACTTCAAGACAAAGATTTCCAATGCCTTTGCACACGGTGCGGCTGCCATCCTGTTCTGCACAGGGACCTATGAGACCGACAAACAAACGACCGATGCGCGTCGCCAATGGCAGACTGCGGTCGATACATTAGCGACTGCCAACAGCAGTTTCAAAGAAATCGCCCAGCCCTCCGCCGAACAATTAGCCGATCATCGCCAACTCGTCGATCAACTGGCCAAACAGATTGGGACTTATAGCGAAAGAATCGATGCGGCGCACGATCCACTGTTGGAGTTCCACCGGGCGGGAAATGGTGGCCCGGATCGTCAGATGCCGATTTTTCATATCCGGCGGGCGGCCCTCAATCAGGTACTCCTCAAAGCGCTCGGTAGTGATCTGGCCACGTTGGAAGCAGGTATCGACCGCAGCGGCAAACCCGATAGCCGGCCTCTTGTTGATTGGCGACTGAAGGGACAAAGCTCTGTGATCCGCAGCCGCGCTCAGATCCGTAATGTGATCGGTATCCTCGAAGGCGAAGGGCCGCTCGCAGAGGAAGCGATTATTATTGGGGCCCATTACGATCATCTTGGCTACGGAGATGAATCCTCCGTCGAAAGAGAATCGCACGAAGTCCATAACGGTGCCGACGACAATGCCAGCGGCGTAGCGGCGCTGCTGGAAGTCGCTCGACGGCTCAAAAATCTCGGGAAGAAGCTCCCGCGACGGATCGTCTTTATCGCCTTTACGGGCGAGGAACGAGGATTGCTTGGCAGTGCCCATTACATCAAACATCCCCTCGTTCCCCTCAAAGACACCGTTGCCATGCTCAACATGGATATGGTTGGACGGTTGAGAGACAACAAACTGATCGTTCACGGCACCGGAACTGCGGCAGAGTTCGACCTCCTGGTGAAACGACTCAATGCCGGGCATAACTTCAAGGTGGTCAAAAAACCGAGCGGCTTCGGCCCGAGTGATCATGCCTCGTTCTACGAAAAGAAAATCCCGGTTCTGCATTTCTTTACCGGAGCGCATCAGGATTATCATCGGCCTGGTGACGACTTTGAAAAGGTGAACATCAAGGGCATTGAACGGGTCAGTCTTCTGGTAGCCGAAGTCGCTGCTTCGATTGCTGAGGCGGAAGGACGACCGGTGTATCAGAAGACAAAACGTACGCGAGTCGCCGGTGGCCGCTGGCCTTATTTTGGATCGCGCCCCGATTATGGCTACGAAAAACCCGGAATCCGCATGGCAGGTATTTCGCCGGGGAGTCCTGCCGAACGGGGTGGCCTGGTTACCGGCGATGTCATCGTCCAGTTCGGTGATGCCAAGGTGGCTACGGTAACCGATTTTGCAAACGTACTCTCTCGCCACAAAGCGGGCGAGCTGGTCAAAGTGGTCGTACTGCGAGATGGGGAAGAAAAAACGCTCTCCGTAATTCTCGACCCCCCACGCAAATAGCCGCACCGGCAGGCGAGCGGCCCGCCGCTAGCTTGCTGCCATTGCCCGCTGGTGGCACCTCGATTTTGCGAGCAATCATCTCTACGGATTAACTTATAGATATTTTTCTGATCGACCTAGGAGCCGAGCGGAAAAATCTCTACACTCCCGCCCCTGTTCTTAGATGGATCCCAGGCAAGACGTGTCGGTGATCCTAAGCCTCATCTGTAACGCATCAGCGAACGGGCGTGAAATGTGAAACTTCACCCCTATTGGGATGGCAACCAGATTCGCCATCTCTTGGTCAATTTAGGAATCTGCTCGATGGCACGAACAAGCATCTGGTTTTCGACCGCCGTC
>JASMGX010000252.1 GCA_030751095.1 Pirellulales bacterium
CACTGCCTTTGGTGATCTTGAGCCAATCGGGGCCATCCTGATAGCCGAAGGCTCCCGCTTTGCCCTCCCAGGCCCCGGTCTGCAGGTATTGGTCAATTTGTTCTTCACTAAGGCGGTCCATCTCAAGTTCGGTCACCGCCACCTCGGTGATGGGAATTCCCGTCGCGGTAGGCCATACGCAGAGACCGCTGTAGACCTGGTGCCTCTGACCGCCCAGCAGCGAGAGCATCCTCCGGGCGTGGTCCAAGTCGTCCGGTTTGCCGAGAATTTCGCCCCCGCATTCGGCCACCGTATCGCAACCGATGACCACCGGCAACGTTCCATCGGCTGCTGCATCCATTCGCCCGACCACATCGGCAGCTTTGCGGAGTGCGAGGGTGGCGACGAGTTCCGCCGGGCCGCAGTGGCTGCAGAGCCCCTCCCCTTCGTCGATCTGAGGAGCTATCGACTCAAACGTGTATCCGGCAGACTCAAGCAGCGCGGTGCGTTGGGGTGAACCGCTCGCCAGAATAAACCCGGGATCTTTGTTAGGCATGTCTGAATCGATCTTGGCCATCGTTTGGCGAGTCTCTGACAGGTGCAAGGCGACTCTGTTACGATAGGTTTATGGAGGTGAAACCTCAGCAAAACCAAGCATGCCCGCAGGCATTGTGATATTGAATCATGCAGCAAATCCCCTTCCCCATTCTGTACGAGGATAACCACTTGCTGGTGATCAACAAGCCGGCTCAATTGGCGACGATGGGTGTTCGGCCGCCGAGGACTAGCGCCATCGAACTGGCCCGCAAATATATCAAGGAAAAATATGAGAAACCGGGCAATGTCTATCTTGGCATCGTCAGCCGTCTCGATGCGCCCGCCACAGGTATTCTACTTTTTGCCAGGACAAGCAAAGCGGCTTCTCGCCTGACGGCTCAATATCGAGACAGAGAAGTGACGAAGATCTACCATATTCTCATCGAGGGCGAAATGTCCGAGCCGACAGGTACGCTCGAAGACTGGGTCTGTAAGGACGAGCGGCACCGCAGAATGCACACTACGCAACCAGAAACTCCAGGGTCCAAACAGGCCCGATGCAACTATCGAGTTCTCGAGCGCCGCTCACGGGCGAGCCTGGTCGAGGTTGAACTTGAGACAGGCCGCAAGCATCAAATCCGGTTGCAGTTCGGCAGCCGCGGATATCCGGTCATCGGAGACAGAAAATATGGCTCCACACGTCCTTTTTCAGCGGGGATTGCGCTCCATGCCGGGCGGTTGGCGTTGATCCACCCGGTGAGCGGGAAACCTCTAGAATTCACCGCCCTGCCCCCGGCCACTTGGCGGGCCTATGGGATCCGGTCAGAATAAAATGGGCCTGGAAAAAGGAACCATCGGCACCCCTGCGGGTTTAAGAAGAAATAAGGGAAATATCACAAAAACGGCCCGTTTTGCTTCTCTAGGACATTGCATGGTAAGGTGTATCGAATCGGTTTTGTCCATGCTGCAGCGTTTGGGGGATTTTTAGAGAAGATGAACAAAGTCGAATCGATCTTCCAGAAGGCAGCTCTTGCCAGCCGTCTCTTGACGGAGCAGGATCTCAAAGAGGCGCTCGCGGCGATGCATCGCGAATGTGCAGAGGGGGCAACAGCCTCCATTGAGGTCACCGATGAGCTTCTCGCGGACAGACTGATCGAAATGCGACGGCTCAACCGCTGGCAGGCCGAACAGTTGAAATTGGGCAATACCCGTTTTCATTTAAAAGATTACCAGATCATCGATTCGCTCGGCCAAGGAGGCATGGGGCAGGTATTCAAAGCGGAACATTCGGTGATGGGGAGAGTTGTCGCCATTAAGGTGCTCCCCAAAGGACGTTCTACGGAGGAGGCAGTTGAAAATTTCAAACATGAAATTCGCGTGCTGGCAAATCTGGACCACCCCAATTTAGTGCGGGCCTATGATGCGGGGCATGATGGTAATGTGCATTTTCTCGTGACGGAGTTTGTGCCGGGATCCGATCTGCGCCATCTGGTTCGCAGTGGTGGTAAATTAAATCAGCAGGATGCGGCGACGATTGTTACCGCTACGGCAATGGGTCTGCAGCATGCCCATGAGCAGGGTCTTATTCACAGAGATATAAAACCTGGGAATGTCATGGTGACCCCAGAGGGGATGGTGAAAGTCCTGGATCTGGGCCTAGCTGGATTTTTACAGCCGGAGATGCAAGGCAACGAAGCTGAAAAATTAACGGATCAGGGACAAGCTAGAATTGTGGGTACCGCAGATTATCTCGCTCCGGAGATCATTGAAGGGGGGGCCGCTTCGGCGACCAGCGACATCTATGCACTCGGCTGTACCCTCTATTATGCCGTTACCCGCAAAGTGCCGTTTCCCGGCGGATCATCTGTGCAGAAGTGTCAGCGGCATTTGTGTGAAACTCCGATGAGCCCGAGGCGATTCAACACCGAATTAAGTAAAGACTTTGTGACAATGATCTCCGAGATGATCGAGAAAGATCCAAAAAAACGGATACAAAGTGCCGCAGAAGTGATCGATCGGTTGGCGCTGTGGACCAACAAAACCATGAGTGTTACCGTTCACGGCCGAAAATCGGGAGACTCCCCGGCCTTTGCCTGGACGTCGGTGCCCCCGCCATTGCATGGTTCCGTTTCCCAGAATACGGAGGAATTTCCTTCGATGAAATCTGCCGATTCAGAAAGTCACAGCCAGCTTTCGCAAGGTACCGATCGTCCCACACACGGCTCACAAACGACACTACCGGAGCTGAAAGGAGGCTCAAACCGTTCTTCCCCCCGGAGAGCTTCCGTGCTAACGCGACTCTCCTCGCTGATTGTCGGCATGAGTGATTTGCAATATTACCTTCTTGTGGCCTCTTTGGTTCTGTTCGTGTTGGTGTTGTTGGGCCTGCTGGTTTATTGACAGGATGTGTTTTACCCCCTAGCATGACGCGCCTTGTTGCCCCCACCACCTACCTGGTGGCGGCAGACAGGTGGCGTAGCTCAGTTGGTAGAGCAGCGGACTGAAAATCCGCGTGTCGCTGGTTCGATCCCGGCCGCCACCACTTTTATTCTGGTACCTGTTGCTCTGGTACCTGTGGGTTATGTGGATCCCCATCGTAAGGATCCCCATCGTAAGGATGATGTCCACCCCATCGCGACATCTTGATCGCACCATCAGGGCCGCTGCCGACAGAAAAGGGCCGCTGGCGCCAAAAAAAAACCGCCCAAGTGAGGTCTCTGCAACACACACAGTGTCACAACACACACAGTGTCACAACACACACAGTGTCACAACACACACAGTGTCACAACACACACAGTGTCACAACACACA
>JASMGX010000253.1 GCA_030751095.1 Pirellulales bacterium
GCGAAAACTCCGTGACCTCGGAAACACCCTTCTGTTGGTAGAACATGACCGGGAGGTCATCGCCTCGGCGGACAATGTGCTTGATTTCGGCCCCCGCGCCGGACGCCATGGTGGGGAAATCGTCGCCCGAGGCAATCCGGAGCAACTCATGCGACGACGCAACTCCGTAACGGGGCCCTTTCTTTCCGGCAAACAGGCGATCTCCATTCCGACCCAGCGGCGATACCCTGTGGCGGAGCAGACCGGTAACGGAAGGAAGCAGAAAAAAACAACTGGAAAGAGTTCCCGAAAGAAAATAGATGCCTTGGCGATGCCAACGGAGCCCTATCTGGAAGTTACAGGGGCCCGCCACAATAACCTGCAGAACATCAATGTCCAAATTCCCCTCGGTATGTTCACCGTCGTAACGGGCGTAAGCGGGAGTGGCAAAAGTTCTCTGGTCAACGACATCCTCTACAACTCACTGGCCCGCACACTCCATCGCGCCGGGAGAGTCCCCGCCGCCCACGATTCCATTCTCGGGATCGAACACATCAACAAGGTCATTCGGGTAGACCAGCGCCCTTTGGGTAACTCGCCCGCTTCCAATCCAGCTACCTATACCGGCCTATTTGATCTCATCCGAAAGCTTTATGCGCAGCTTCCCGAAGCGCGTGTTCGTGGCTACACTCCGCGCCGATTTAGTTTCAACGCATCAGGAGGTCGCTGCGATGATTGTGAAGGCAACGGAAAACTGGTTGTCGAAATGCATTTTCTGCCGGATGTCTGGGTAGAGTGCGATACTTGTCACGGCAAACGCTACAACCCGGAAACGCTAGCGGTACGCTACCATGGCCATAGCATTGCCGATGTGCTTGAGATGCCCTGTGAAAAAGCACTGGCACTTTTTGACAAGATACCGAAGATCCGTCGCATTTTGCAAACGCTCTGTGACGTCGGGCTGGGCTATTTGCAGTTGGGACAGTCGGCCGCCACGCTCTCCGGCGGGGAAGCCCAACGTGTGAAGCTGGCAGCCGAATTAGCCCGCCCCGATACGGGGCAGACATTGTATTTATTGGATGAACCGACAACCGGACTCCACTTTGAGGATCTTCGCAAACTGTTGCATGTGTTGAATCGACTGGTCGATCTTGGAAATTCCGTAGTGGTCATCGAGCACAATCTCGATGTGATCAAATGTGCCGATTGGGTCATCGACATGGGGCCGGAGGCGGGGGACGAGGGGGGATATGTGGTGGCGTGCGGGACTCCCGAACAGGTAGTCAGCTATGCCAAACAAGCCACGAAAGCGAATGCGAAGCGATTGCCCCGCAGTTTTACGGGTGAGGTTCTCCAAAGCGTCTTGCAAGCCGGCCCCTATGAAAAACGGAAAGTGTACGACTTTGCCGCCGAGCTACGAGAGCGCCAGGGTGACCTGGAGATCAGCGAAATCGGTTCCGACCAGAAAATGCCCTGGGAGATTGATGGACAGTTGTGGCACACCCAGAATCGCGTCGGTCGCAAAGGGGAGGCGTGCCGGTGGGATGGCAAGATTCTGGAGAAGATCGTCAATACAATTGAACAGCACGGCGGCTTTAGCGCCACAAACTGGAACAATCGCAGCGTGGTTGAAATCGCAGCCGCCAAAAAGTCGGATGGGTGGTTTTTTCATGCCCTCACCAATGAGCAGTGGCTCATCAAGCTGAAATTCCGCACGGCTACAAAAACCTTCAATCGCGAGAAACTTATCTCGCAAATCGGTATGAAACCGCTCAATGACATGCACGAATTGCCGGTCTATGGCACCGATCGGCGGATCAAATGCCGAAGCCTCCGTGGTCCCTGGCAGGAAATCGAACTGCGCGTCCATTCTCTCAACGAGATCGACCACCCCGCGTTCTGGGCGATGCTTGACGATGCGGTCGCAGGCTTTCGGAAAATTACGGAGAAAAAACAGTGCAATCCGGAAGATGTCATGCCCTGGAAGGTGTTGGGAAAGAAGTGGCACTTCTCCCGCAAGGGATTTCCGATTGGGAAGCGACCGGCATGGCCTTTAGAAGTTCTTGAAGAACTCCACGATCTGCTTGCCGCTGCCGCACCCGAAGGGCAGTTGCTCTGGAACAACCAACAGGTGGTTCATCTCTTCGTCGGAGTTCAAAAAGAACCGTGGGCAACCCTGCATACCAAACGAGTTGCCGGAGTTGAACTTTCGCTGACAGGTCCCGCGGGACAATTCACACTCGGCCGGATTGCAGGATTGGGCAGCGATCGAAAATTGGTAAGTGGCGATCTTGACGTTATCAAATTGCAATTCAAAACGCCCGAGAATGTCCACCACATAGAACTGGAAGCATTTTTCAGAGAGCATCTTGCTGGTGTGGAAAATGCGACCGTCGTTGTATGACGACAAACCGGCAGCTATCGGCGACTTGATGAAATCCAAAGGAATGGTTTGCCATTCTCATCGACGCGGACTTCGTCGTTCAAATCGACCTGATTGAGCAGTTGCGTGAGAATCGTTTTATAGCTGGCGCGCTGGGCCTGCATTTTTACCATTGCCTTTAAATCGATCTGATCGGAAGAAATGCTGCTGCGGTCAAAGAGGAGGGGAACCTCGATCTTTTGTGCCACCTGATCGAGGGCAGTCTGGAGCGGCAGGGAGACCACCTGGGTCTGGATGGACTGATACAGGGCAGGAAGCGTTTTCTCGTGCGGCTGTTCGCTTTTCCAACCGACAGGCCAGACTTCTTTCTGGTGGCGACTTTCGGCAATCGTCCACCTGATCCGTCCGCGCTTGCTTTGAGGGACCAAGACCAATCCGGCCGGATGCAAAATTGCTGCCAGCGCGGTACCAGTCGAGAGACCCCGCAATTCATCTCGCACGACAGACTTCTGGGCCAATCGCTGTTTTGCCTCTCCTGTAAAGACGACAGGATGCCGGAGATTGTCTGCAAGACTTGCCACGATTTCCGAGCGGCTTTTGTCGAGAGTAGAAATTGTGACAATAGCCGCTGCCCCTTGCTCAATCGTCTCGAGTTGTTCGGCGCTCATTCCGAACATGACTTCCGTCTGGGTCACGGTGTCAAAACCGTTGGCCCTCAATTCCGCCAACCAATCGGCAAGCGGCTTGAGATCCCGCTGGGTGAAGCGAGTCTGAGGCGCCAAAATCAGAGTGTCGCCGGAGAGCAGGGCAGTGACAAGATAGGAGGGATGTTGCTTGCTGCCAATATTTTTGATTCCAAACTCGTCACCCGGCCGTCTACTGCGGATCGTCGTGCGGCGAAACCCGGACTCGCCGAGAATGCGACTCCACTGCTGCGGTGCCAACAGAGAATGATCCCCTTTG
>JASMGX010000254.1 GCA_030751095.1 Pirellulales bacterium
AACAAAGATAATGCGACGGGGAGGCACACTTTTGTTTTCGTCGGCACCGGCCCGTAGCGCGCGGAGCGCGAGCGGCAATGCAGCACCGAATTTGAGGAACCTTCTTCTTTCGAGTGTTTCAATCATCATTATTTCTTGCGAATGAGAATAGGAGCACTTCTTTAATCAGGTCTTTCATTCCACAGTCTTCAGCATCATCCGGAATTCGATTATAGAGCTCGATGCGCTGCGGCAACGTCGGTTTGTACCCATTGGCGAACTCGAACAACTGCTTCATAAAGTTGTAAGCGATTTTCTTATGGTTGGCCAACAGAATTTTTTTCAGTCCATCAACATCCTCAAATGTGTCCTCACCAATTTCGCCGGAAGCATCGACTTCACCAGCCAGGGAAAAATACCCTTCCCTGCGGAATCCAAAGGTTCCCTCGTGCGGCAACCTGATTCGATAGCGCGATCGCAACTGCCCGACGGCATCAAAACTTTCCAGTGCAAAACCATACGGGTCAATACTTCTGTGGCAGGCAGCGCACGATTCATCTTCCATGTGCATTTTCATCTGATCGCGAATCGTTTTTGCACCGGTGGTGTCCGGTTCGATCGCGGTGACGCTTATGGTTGGAGTTGCAAGCGTGTTGCCCGCAATGTTTATCGAAATCCAGACGCCGCGAAGTATGGGCGAAGTATCAAAGCCATCAGATGTGACCTTGAGAATACTTCCCATCGTCATCAGTCCACCGCGGGGCGAGTCGGGCGGGAACGCAACTTTTCTCAAATGCTGGCCTCTCACACCTTCCACTCCATAATGCTGCGCGAGTCGTTGATTGAGAAAAGAAAAGTCCGAGTCGATGAGATTGCTTACAGGCAGATTGTTGAGAATCAGATGGCGCACATACGCTTCCGTTTCCCGGGGCAGGTAATAGTCGAGCAGGTCGTCGTAGGTGGGATAAAGCTTTAAGGACGGCGGCACCTTCTTAAACGTTCTCAAATTGAGCCACTGATCACAGAATGAGTGCACCATGCGCTCAGATTTTGTATCCTCGAGCATCCGATCGATTTCGTCTCGAATCGCGGACTCCGAAAGGCTGTTACTTTTTGCCATGTCCAAAAGCCGCCGATCCGGAACCGAAAGCCAGAGCGTCCGGGCCAGTTCGGCAGCAACTCGATAGGAGTCGTTACCGTGCCTGCCCGGCATCAACAGAAAGCGGGGTGAACAAAGGATGGCCTTGATGCCCAGTTTCGCCGCGGCGACAAACTCGCCGGTGTTGCGATACGCATCGAGGCTAATGTTAAAGAACGGCGCCAATTCTTTGTCGTTTAATGTTGAGCAAAACGCCCGCTCGGCAAAGCGGCGAATAACGTCCTTGAGTTTCTCATCGGAAGGCAACTTTACGGGCACCTTTACCGGTTGATATCGCTCGGAAACATCTGCCACGACATCCAGCTTTCCGATCGCGGCAACGGATGTACTGTCAGTGGAATAGGAATCGGTAATGAGAAATTTGATGAAACGCTTGTTTGTGGGCTCGGCAAACCGGATCGCCTGTTCTGCGGCAAGCCGGGTGAGCAATTCGCCTCTTGCAATCGGCTCGCCCCACTGTTTGCTGTCGCTCGACACAAGAATTTCATACGCTTTTACTTGACCGTTTCCGTCTCCACCGGACGAAGTCGAGTAGTTTAGCCCAGAAATCTGGACGTTCCGAGGATTCTCAATGACGACAAAGTGCGGCGGCTTGGCCGGCTCACCGCTGCTTTGCGATTGCCAACTCGAGCGGTTCGAGCCATCCATCATCCGTTCTTTTTCGCTACCGGTCTCGAAACTGCTAACCGAAAGAGAGCCTCCGATCGTTTTCAGCACTGATTGACCGGAACCGGCTTCGACCGAGTCTCTTGCAGGAAGATCGAGTGCCAAACCGTTGAATATTTTCCTGAATGGTTCGGGCGGCCAATCATAGAGCGGCCCACGCACACCAAGTTGCTTGATGTAAACACCTTCACGGGTGTTTTCTTTGCGCCAGGTATGTTTGCTAAAACAATGGACCGACACACTTTCACCCGGGTGCAGGAAACCGCGAACGGTATATGGCTTGACCTCCTCTGCGCCGATGGAGATGACATCTAAGAGCCGTTGCGGTTGCGGGCGATCGTCGGCGAAATAATATTTTCCCGCATGCACTTGGATGGTGACATCTTCTTCAAAGTCTCCCACTTTTGCCGCATCGAAGGTCAGCTCATACCAGCCACTCACAGGCGGTTCAAAATCGTCGTAGAAATAGGAGTAGCTATTTCCATTGTTTGCACGCGTCCAGGAGAACAGGATCCCCTCCTTATAGGGACGCGTATAAATGTTGTAGGTATGATGGCTATCCTTGATCCGGTTTGTGGTCCAGGTGAATTCGGGCAACACACCTTGCTCGGGGAACGCAAACTCCAGCATCTGATCGGTAGCAGAGAAATAGGCGGACAACTGTTGTGCTGTGAGCGGAATCCGGCGGTCCGTATCAAAGCGGTTGGTGCCTCGATCATCCGCAATGGTTTCGGCCAGGTCCATTTTGATGCCGAGCAGGTCATTGACGCTTTGATTGAATTCAAAGCGACTGATGCGCCGGAACGCATTCCGTTTCTCTTCTGGTTGTCTTTCGGCAACGGCGCTTAATAGCACAGCCCGTTCTTTTTTACTTGGCTGCTCTGCATCGCGGGGCGGCATCTTTTTGGTGATCAGGTGTTCAAAGAGGAGTGTGGCATCGAACGAGTCTTTACCTAAAAGCTCCTCCAGATCGAGGCCCCCTTCCTTCATTCCATTGGCGTGGCACTCATAACAATACGTCTGGAATAATTGCGCCGCCGGTTCGCCGCCCATTGTGCTTATGCAGGGGAGCAGGACAGCGAGCAGTCCGACAAGAAAAGGGACCGCCAGCGCGAAGTGTATTTGTCGGCTGTTGCAATCTGTGGACATAAATCCCATACCTATACTCATGCAGTCGCTGGCTGCCCAAACAAAAACTCCAAAACCAACGTGATAGACGAACGGCAAGAAAAATGTCCATTCACGACGGGCTCGGGCCTTATGCCGCGGGAGTCCACTATATCAAACTACCGCCATTTCGGCACTTTTCAAAATGGGTTGCTCTTCGCCACGGCACGCGGGCGATTTTGGGGTCTAGTGACCGAAAGTCCGTGGCGGCTCAAGTACACGTACCTGCACATTCACTTAATACATCCAGCTCTCTGTGGCGACTCAGGCATGTGCATTCGCGGAGGGTCAAGGATCGGGCATTGA
>JASMGX010000255.1 GCA_030751095.1 Pirellulales bacterium
ATCACACCGGTTACCCCCTCTCGGGCGAGCCGCTTTGCATCCCACCACAAGGGCAGGGCACCGATCAGCAGCCGGTCATCGACCACATCCCACCAACGGCGGATTCGGAGAACGCGGCCCAGAAGTACATTCCAGGCGAGCGTCGGGAGGAACAACAATCGGATCAGAATGTAACGCACGAACCACCCTAAGGATAGATTTCCCAAACATCCCTGGCCGGTTGGGGCGGCCAAAAGGATGGTTTGGGAAAATACATTACCAAGAGGATCTCATTTTCGCGAAACGATTGCCGTTCGCAATGCGTCAAATCAACTCCCGGCAGTTTGGAAATATTCTTTTGAATCTTTCCAGTCCGCCTTCATGGTGGCTTCGCCCGGTTCCCAGTTGGCGGGACAGACTTCACCATGTTCGGCGACAAACTGAAATGCCTGAAGAATCCTTAATGTTTCCTCAACCGAACGACCCACGGGCAAGTTATTGATCGTAGCATGTTGCACGTCACCTTCTGGATCGATGACAAAGAGCCCGCGAAGGGCAACTCCATCGGCAGCAAGGACGTTGTAGCGGGTGGCGACTTGTTTACTCAGATCGGACGCCAGAGGATAGGCAAGTCCCTCAATACCACCCTCCGCCTGCGGCTTTTCGGTCCACGCCAAATGGGTAAACTGACTATCGACGCTCACGCCGAGGATTTCGGCATTTAATGCCCGAAAGCGATCAACGCACTTGGAAAAAGCCAAGATTTCAGTGGGGCAAACAAAAGTGAAGTCGAGTGGATAAAAGAAAAGGACCAACCATTTACCCCGATAATCTTCAAGCTTCACAGTTTTAAAACTACCCGCATCAACAGCCTCCATCGAAAAATCCGGGGCAGCTTGACCTACAATTGCCATAATCTTTTTACTCCTGAAAAAAGTGGTGTAGAATGCGTATCGATTACGCTTGTTGTGTTTTTGTGCTTTGGTGCCATCCACCATGTTGCAACTTCGTACGCCTAATACCAAAATAACAAATTAAGAGTTCGTTGCTAGCCGTCAAGATGCCGCCAAAGGCGGCATTCGGCCTGCTGCCGGAGTCAACGATGAGGGCCCAGAATGGGTATGATGAAAAATAGAAATCTCTCCAGAGCACAAGATTTTGTCTTAGTTCGGATTCTCCCGGTTTTTATAGCTTTTTGTTTCATGACATGTTCGTCCCAAATTACCGAAGGTGTCAATTACGACGAAACGAAGATTCCCCCTTATGAGTTGCCGGACCCACTGCAATTTGCCACCGGCGAACGGGTAGCGACGGAGGCCGCCTGGCGGCAGCAGCGGCGGAGCGAAGTGCTTCGGCTTTTTGAACAACACGTCTACGGGAAAACCCCCACCGATTGCCCAGAACTGGATTTTGTGGTGGTCGAACAGGACGCAGAGGCACTGGGCGGAAAAGCGGTCCGCAAACAGATCGAAATTCGTTTGGGCAAAAATACATCTGCACCGCGGGTCAAACTGCTGGTGTATCTACCGAAGAACCAGCGCGGCCCGGTGCCAATATTTGTGGGACTCAACTTCTCAGGAAACCAGACGGTCCACACAGATCCTGAAATAGAAATTACCACCAACTGGACGCACGGTTCTGCCGAAGAGGGGATTGTGGAGCATCGTGCCCAAGAAGAATCGCGGGGCGTGAAGGCATCCCGATGGCCGATCGAAACGATTCTTTCCCGTGGATATGGAATTGCCACGGCTCACTGTGGGGATCTAGATCCCGATTTTGATGACGGCTTCAAAAACGGAATCCACCCACTGTTTTATCGCCCGGGGCAATCGAGACCGGATGCCGATCAGTGGCAGACCATTGGCGCCTGGAGCTGGGGTTTGAGCCGAATCATGGATTATTTTCAAACCGATGCGCAGATTGATCAGAATCGAACGGTGGTCCTGGGACATTCGCGACTGGGAAAGACGGCACTCTGGGCAGGAGCACAGGACGAGCGGTTTGCCATCGTTATTTCCAATAATTCTGGCTGTGGAGGGGCGGCACTCAGCCTTCGCCGTTTTGGGGAAACGGTTGCTGCGATTAACCAGAATTTTCCCCACTGGTTTTGTGATAATTTCAAAAAATACAACGATTCAGAACAGACACTTCCTGTCGACCAACACATGTTGATCGCACTGATTGCCCCGCGGCCAGTCTATATTGCCAGTGCCGCCGAAGACCGCTGGGCAGATCCGCGCGGTGAGTTTCTCGCGGCCAAGGCAGCAAGCCCCGTGTACCGCCTTTTGGGAACCGAGGGGCTCCCGAGCGACACGCTCTCGAACAACACGCTCTCGAACAACACATTGCCAGAAAACAATGTCCCCGTGCATGGAACTATCGGTTATCACATACGAAGCGGAAAGCACGATGTAACCGAATACGATTGGTCCCGCTATCTGGATTTTGCCGATCGCCATTTTAAAAAACCCTCACACCGATGATGCTTTTGAGCTTTGGCGCGCGGCATGCGTCCTTTTTCTACAATCGGCCGGGTCCGCATCACAGCTCTTCTGGTCGTATTTTTCGCAGCTGCCATTGGACTCGCTTCGCGAAGTAGCCTGCTTCGCGATATTCCCATCCTTGGCGTCTATGGGGGCGACACCTGTTGGGCCATTGCAGTCTATGCGCTCGTGCGACTCATATTTCCCAGATTTAAAATTCGCCGTGTGATCTTCGTGGCGATTGGGCTATCGCTTGCCGTAGAATGTTCTCAGCTGCTGGATTTTAACTGGCTCGAGGATCTCCGAAGCAATTCGCTCGCCGTTTTGTTCATCGGAGACGGATTTTTGTGGAGCGATCTTGCCGCGTATGCTGTGGGGATCGCCCTAGCCGCAATACTCGATCGAGTGATGCAAACGTTCCGCGATCCTCTTGCGAGATCACTCTTCAGGTGCCCGGTTCTCGCTGCCAATACAATATAAATGGCTGCCGGTTCGCAGGTAGATCCGAGAATTACAGATCACCGGGCTCGCCATGCCGTCCCCTTCCAATGGATTACTGGAAATCTCTTCAAATTGTTTTCCTGCCCGAAAGACATGGACGTTTCCCGTTTCGTCAGGCAGATAGACAATCTCTCCGACGGCTGTCGGGGAGGCCGAATACCCTCTGCGTCCGAGCCGCTTGGTCCAGAGTTCTTTTCCGGTCTGGGGGTCGTAACAGCGTACAATATTGGCATCCTGGGTTACGATAAGGCGATCCTCAATCACGAGCGGCGAAGGGACATAGGCTTTAATGCCTTTTTGCCAGA
>JASMGX010000256.1 GCA_030751095.1 Pirellulales bacterium
ACAATCCCGATCAGGCCGATGCCGATGGGAACGGCACCGGGGATGAGTGTGAAGACAGTGGTGGGGAGAGCGGATCGGACGAATGTGAGGAGGAATACGAAGGGTATCTGCTGGACAATGGTTCGGCTGCTGCTACCACTGGATTTCAGTTAGAAGGAAGCGGGTTTACCCGAATCCAGGGTGGTGATGCCCAGGGATGCCGGATGAGTGATATGCACCGTGCTAATCCCGGAAGTACTGGCAAGGGTATTTACACTTTTGTGAACCTTGTGCCCGGCACCTATCGCCTCTACATCACGTGGAAAGCCGATCCACAAGGGGCAACGAATGCCACCTATAAAGTTTACGATAACACGCCTAACGTTGGTAACGAGATCGGCTCCGACATTGTCGATCAGAGCCAATCGCCACCTAACGATGCGATTCCGGTAACGAAATGGCAGTGCTGCACAAGTGATCCACACAACGATCCACCAGATGAATGCCCATATGACGGGAACTATGACGACCTCGTTAGCTGTGGGCGTTGGGACGCTGAGGCAGGCCAACCTGACTATAGCATTCAACATGAATACGGCTGGTACGAAATCGCTGGCGGTCCCTTCCAAATTGACAGTACAGCGATGAGCCTTATGCTCAATGCGGCAAGTGCCAATGGTCGCGTCCATGCGGATGCCGTCTGGCTGGAACGGGAAGATTGTTCTGAAACACCGCCCTACGAGCCAACGGATCCCTATTCAGATTCTGGGCCGGATCCGTGTAATTACCCAGAGCCAAGTCCAGAAGTTAAGGATGGATTGGATTGGATTGTGGAGCACCAGCAGGCCGATGGCTCCTGGCACCATGTCCACTCAACCGCCCCAGGCACCAATGGCCCGCCTTGCGCGGGCCAATGCGGGGGTGATGGGGGAGGCGGCTATAGTGGCGCATCAACCGGCTTTGGCATTTTGGCGCTGTTGAGTGCCGGTTATACGCCGGTGAGTGGCCCGGAATATTATCGCAACTCACTCTGCAAAGCGATCAACTGGATGATGGATTATCAAAATGGAGTAGGAGGATATCATACGGATTTCACCTATAGCACCATGGGAACCGTAGAGCATCTCATCGCACATTATGCAATGGCCGAAGCATTGGCGGGCATGGACATGGCGATCTCTGGTGAATGCGAGGAGACGGGCGTTAGCTGTAGTGTTGAGAAACTGCGTCTAAGAATGTCCGTTCAAAGGGCAACCAACTTTACCGTTTCCGAGCGGAAAACAATGAGCTATGCCGATCTGGGTGATTGGGAAACGAAAGAATGTTACTCACCGAATGACAATGGTGGTTGGCACTATCACAACCACCACGACTGGGGCTGGTCTGACGTTCTGACAAACCCTTGGGGATGCATGGCCCTGAAAGCGTCTCAACTCGCCGGGGCTAATTTTGATGCCGAAGAATTAAACATCGCCGAGATTGCTGTCCGTGGCAACGGATGCGAGTGCGTCTTCGATATGGGCGAATGGCTCCCTCGAAAATACAACTATTTGTCCTACTCTACCCAAAATGACAACATGAATTGTGCGCAGCTCATGTCGTTATTGCTCATGAATGGCGGCCGGGCGGGGCACCAGGTATTTAATGACTACCTTGCCGACCATCCACCATCGACTGGTGATTATTGGATGGCGTTCTTCACGCATCGAATGGCCGATTACCACGGAGATGCCGACTACAATACGGGGCTCAAGGGTGCATTGCTTGCAGCTCAGGTGGGCGCAGGACACGCCAAAGGGAGTTGGGATCCGGGCGGAACCATTAGCGGGAATTGCGGGCGCCATTTCGCAACCTGTATGGCGGTCGCTATTCTGGGTGAAATCGACAATGGAATTCGACTTCAGCCTTAACAACTAGGCCCTTTCTCTGTTGACGGCATAAAGTGTTGATCCAGGGATATCCACCATCCACAATTCGGCGACAGAGAGCCATCGCATGCCACAGACTTTTTGCGGCCCTTATTGCTGTGTGACTCCTCTGATGGTTTTGGCCATAGCAGTTGGTGGCTGTGGAGAAAATACGTCCAGTCACAACAACTATGCACAGTTGGTTGCAAAGTTGGGGGGCGAGCTGCATGCGCACGTGGAACTTGGTGGCACTCAAATTAGCAATGATGAACTTGCACGATTGGAGCTTCCCGATACCGTCCGCAGTATCTCGCTCCGCGATTCTGCCATCACAGACCTCGGAGCGGCCGAGTTAAAACGTGGGCTCAACCTGGAACGCATTGATCTGACCAATACTCAGATTACCGATGCCGCGCTGGAAGACTTGAAGCAGATGCCCCGACTCTGGGTCGTGGATGTTGCAGCACCGAATGTATCTCCCGAGGCGTTTGGGGAAATACGTTTTTTTGTCGATCGTCGCAGTAGTTCGATCAAGCACCGATGCTCCTTTACAACACTACCGAGACTCCCCCTCCCTGCTGAAACAGCACCCATAGGCCCACCAGAGGCGGCGCCGGTGAAAATCCAGGTGCGCCTGAGCGGCTATGCGAAAGAAATCGAAGCGCTCGATGGTGAGTTGCAAATTCACCTCGACTTCAGTGATGCGCAGATCACCGATGACGAGCTTGCCAGTTTATCCTTTACCGATAGTGTCCGCAGTATCTCTTTGCGGGGCACGGGGATCTCTGATCGTGGCGTGAAAGAATTGGAGCGGGCAAGGAATCTAGAGCGCGTCGACCTTCGCGGCACGCAGGCTACAGATAAAATCGCAGAGACCCTAAAAGGGCTACCCCGATTGTGGGAAGCCAATGTGGGATCGACGAAGATGACAGCTAAAGGACAACGACAACTCGCGGGAGTTCTTTCTCGAAAACGTGCGGCAGTGGAGTATGATGTCTCTCGGGCCGTCGACCCCGCAACCACGATGCCCAAATCGCTCAGAACATCTCGCTAAAGTATATTGAATCTGGCTTCTCTCTTTTATTCGCGTCATTGAATCTCTCTGCTAGGTGTGCGTTTCATTGACGATGTGCCAGCAACGTGATAGGCTTTCTATCGAGAAGGGCTCAAAAAAAGCGGCAGGATCCAGTGCGATGGAAAATCGGCCCGATGTAGCGATCCCCGACACAACTCTCGCCGTTCGCCGAGCCCATTGCCTCAGACTGATCCTCTGCAGTCGCTAGAGAACAATAACATGCTCTGTCGTAAGCAGCGTTGTAGTCAGTGGCGTTGTAGTAAGCGGCATTTCTCGCTCCGCGCGGGCTTCACGCTCGTCGAACTT
>JASMGX010000257.1 GCA_030751095.1 Pirellulales bacterium
TTAGTGAATTCCAGTTTGAAAATCCTTCAAGGCTAGCTTCGAGTTGCCTTGTGATGAAATTTACTGCTTTTCCGGATTTTCGAATGCTAAGGTCTTCACCGACACACAAGATGGGTGTTATTCCTGCTTTTGACGCGCTAATTGCTTTTTCTGCGACCTGCTCTGATGATTCATCGTTAAACATCCGTCTTTCTGAATGTCCTATGACGACGTGGCTAATCAAGCCTTGCAGCATCGCGGTAGATATTTCTCCTGTGAACGCTCCGTTTTCATTTGCGTTTACGTTTTGTGCTCCTAGTTGAATAGAGGATCCGTTCAACATTTTTGCAATGCTCGTTAACGAAACAAATGGCGGGCAAATGATTTTTTCAACGTTTGTTATGTTGTTGCTGAGATCGAGAATCTGTTTAACCAAGTTGATTCCCGACTCAACATCGGTGTTCATTTTCCAATTGCCAGCTATTACCGGTTTTCGATATTTCATTAGATATTCCTGAGATAATCTTAGCGTGGATGGCTTAACCGGTGGCATCAATCAATGCTGCTACGCCAGGGAGAGTTTTGCCTTCTAAAAACTCGAGTGAAGCTCCCCCACCTGTTGAGACATGCGTGATTTTGTCTCCAAGATTAAGTGATCCTATTATTTCTGCTGTAGATCCGCCCCCGACTACTGAGGTGGCCTTGTTATTGGCGGCGACAGCATTTGCAACTGCAATAGAGCCATTTGCGAATGCAGGCCATTCAAATACACCCATAGGGCCGTTCCATATGATTCTTTTTGCGAGTGAAATGACCTGAGCATACTTTTTAGAAGACCGCGGCCCGATATCTAAGATAAGCTCATCATTAGGTACGTTATTCGATTCCCATATAGATGCAGGTGAAGATTTACTAAATTCACTGGCGGTCAAGACATCTGACGGTAATATAACTTTTGCTCCGTTAGCATTTAGTACATCTTCAGCTGCTAGTAGGTCGGTTTCTGTCACAACCGTTGCCCCACCCTGATTGTTTTGTGCCACGTAAAAGGCTGCGACCATCCCTCCTCCGATGAGGATCGTGTCAACTTTTTTGGATAAGTGATGTAGTACTTGGATTTTGTCAGCGACCTTTGCTCCACCGATAATTGCAACTGTTGCGTCTGTTGAGCTCTCCAGAGATCGACCGAGCACCGTGATCTCACGTTCCATTAACAGTCCCGCGTAAGCTGGTATATGTTTAGCCACTCCAGTGGTAGAGGCATGGGCTCTGTGTGCAGCACCGAAAGCGTCGTTAACAAAAAGATCAGCCAAGGATGCCAGGTGTTTGGAGAAATTCTTGTCGTTTTCTTCCTCGCCGGGTTCAAATCGAAGGTTTTCCAGAAGTGCGAAGTCGCCCGCTCCAAGTTGAGAAACTATTTTGGCGGGTTGTGTTCCATTCGGGCCACCAGCATCTAGGACAGGCCTATTCAGGATTTCTGAAAGCCTTTTGCGTATTGGTTGCATCCTCATTTGCTCGACTACCTGTCCAGCTGGACGGCCAAAATGCGAGCAGATCACAACTTTTGCCCCTCCGTTGCTTAGGAGGCATAAGGTTGGTAACGCAGCTCGGATTCGAGAGTCATCAGAGATCACTTCACCGCGCTTTGGTACGTTGAAATCGACCCTCACTAACACCGTTTTACCGGCAAAATCAGCGTTAGTGATGGATCGTTTGTTCATAATAGATGTGTTTTCTTTAGTGCGATCCAACTATTAATTTGGCGCTTTCGATGAGCGAGTTTTTGCTTTCATCTGAGAAGCTAGTTGATTCGATCTCACGAATCGCCTCATTGATCAAACTCTGGACAGTATTTTCGGCAAACGATCTGCTCTCGGTTTCCGAGAGGATTGATGTTACTTCGTCTATATCATCTGGCCCTAGAACACGTTTCATGAAAATTTTTCCCAAACGACGACGGGTAGTAGGAGTGCCATTTTCGATTGCATGAGCTGCAGCGAGTGACTTTTTTTTCGATTGCAGCCTTCCGCGTTGGACTTCGTCTCGTTCGGTATCTTGCTCCGGCCAAAGTGCTCTCAGATCAGTGTTTAAATTTCGCGCAGTACCGATTGTTGTGCCAAATCTAGTCAGTGAATTGAGTAGGTCTTCTGAGGCCGCTGCCGCTATTCCTCCGAGCTTTGCAGCGCAACCGAGCACCGCACCTCGCTTACGTGCCACCATCAACACATCTTCTATATTTACGGCGGCTCGTTCTTGAAAGGAAATATCAAGATACTCCCCTTCGCAAACTTCTAAAGTTGCATTGTCAAGCGTCTCCAGTGCCATGGAAATTAAACGCGGATTCGCCGAAAGGCCGCTGGATTTTCTCTGCTCGAATATGGATATTCGAGCCATTGCATGGATACCATCACCGGCATTAATGGCCTGTGCTGGACCCCAAGACCACCAGATGCTGGCTCGGTTGTTTCTTTCCGTATTCGCATTTTGAACGTCTTCATGAACCAGGATAAAGTTGTGCAAGAGTTCTACTGAGACTGCATATGGCATGGTTGTCTGGTTCTCGCCCCCGGCAGCTTTTGACGTGGCGAGAACGATGTGTCCATGGGATCTGTCCTGATTCGTAACTGGTTCGGGCTCACCGTTCTGATCCACCCAGCCCAAGTGATAGGCCATCATCTTGTAGAGCGGCAATTCTCTTGAATCGACGAATTTCATTAATGCAGACTCAAATTCGTCTGCATCACTAGGTGTAAGTCCTGGCAATATTCCCGTAACTGGCAATAAAAGTCTCCTGCTGAAGATAAATTATTGGCTGGCCAGATTACCGACCACGCCAATTACAATGTTTTTGCCAATAGTATTCTTAATAGATTCAATACTGATTGCGCCTAGCCTCAAAATTGATAATTTACCGTTGGCATAAGAAATGACGGTACTCGGGGCTGTATTTGATCCGCAAGGTGATTCGATACAGAAGTCGATTTTTTCACCGAATTGCTGATCTACATCGCTGGCATTGGCCATAGGCGGTTGGCTAGTCACGTTGCAGCTGGTTCCCGTTATCGGAGTTCCAGAGAGCCTGATCAATTGGCGTGCGAGACTATGGTCTGGAATCCTGAGACCAACGGTCCCTGTTCTCGCTGTTACTGACTCGGGCACCCGCTCCAATGCTGGAACTACGATTGTAAGCGCCCCAGGCCAGAATCTTGATGCGAGATCCATAACGATTTGAGGAAACGTTGTTGCTAATTCAGTGACCATATCTAAGTCACTTATAAGCA
>JASMGX010000258.1 GCA_030751095.1 Pirellulales bacterium
GCTCCTTGATGAGCTGCGTCCTGAAAGTCCTTTGCGACATCGTCTCGATGCCGAGCTTACCGAGTTGCGAGACCGTATGGATTGAACAGCTGATGGATTGAACAGCTGTATTACCTGAACAGAAGTGGGCCAGCTGATTCAGTAGATAGATTGTTGGGAAGATCGTCCTCGCTCTCGTGGATCTCAGGCGACACTCTCCTCGGCTGCCAAAGTGTCTCTCTACATAGCGCGCAGCTTGATAGTGCGTCCAGCTTGGCGTAGCTGCTCTAGCGGGATTGCTTGCCGCTAGCGATTGAGTACAAAGCCGACCGTCCAACCGGTAAAGATCATATCCTGGTCGGTGAAGTCGATGAAATTGCCCGGATAGAGTTTGTTGACACCGGCGGCCGCAGTAGGGTCTTGAACGGTTTGATTTGGAGTCACCCCTTTCCCGCGGGCGATACCGTTGGCGAAGTAAAGCATCTCAAAACCGGCCTCGAGGGCAAACGATTTTGTGATATCCCAGCTCGCTTCGAGTCGCAGGTCACCTGCCGGTGCCCAGAGCCACTGCCGCCTCTCATACGTAACGACAGTCCTCGGTTCGGGTGGGACAAGCTGCTGCAAGATTGGTCCATCAGTTGTAGCAGTGCCGCCCCCCACCGAAGTCGACTTTGTCCCCACGTAGTTGTACCCTATTGTATTACCAAAATCAGCCGAAACATTCGATGGGTTTGGGCTTGCGATCGGATAGCCGCCGGAGATGTACTGGTGATTTATCGCAGCAAACCCGCGGCCCTCAGCAGAGATACTCCAGCGGCCCTTCTTCTTGAACCATCGCATCCCAACTTGGGGGCCAAAAATCTTATTTTCGGCAAGGATTCCGAGCGGAGTGTAGCCCGGGAGTTGGATGTCCGGACCCATATTGGGAGGACCGCCTATGGCTGGATAAGGAATCCCTGGAACGAGTCCCCCCGATCCGATTGCTCCCGCTGTGGAGAGATCGCGGGTATAGAGTCGGTCGTAATCATAAGAATCTTCCGCCGTGATGGTCGTGTACCGACCTCCAAAAAAGAGTTCCAGATGGCTTCCGCGGTGTAAAGGTTTCAGTCGCCAGACTTTGGATAGTTCAAAACTGCTCAGACTGGCCACATTTTCCGCAAATCCGGGGGGCACGGTTTCGGTGGTTGCAGAAGGTTTGGTCATGATCGGTAGCCCGGTGTTTGGATCGATCCCGGACGGGTTGAGTGTGACATAATCCCGCTGTTGGTCACTCGGTGCATCATGGACGTTCGGTCCATTGATTCGCATCCATTCGCCCAGCCAACCGTTGTTGCTCTCAGACATGTAGCCAAAGTTGATTCGGTTGCCTTGGCTCCGGTCCAGCTTGTTCGGCACCAGTGCCGTTGCGGGCCGGTTCACATAGAGGTGGAGGCTGTCGTAGCTGAAAAAGAATCCCGTATTGGGGTCAGGGCCCCCGCCGTAAGAGCTGATTTCTGCAGGGGCAAAGGGCTGCAAATCGTGAGTGAAATCGAGCGGACCAAAGGGCTGGAAACGCTGTCCATGGGCCGCGGTGGTGCACAAGAGCAATAGCAGCCCCACGGGAAACGTAATAAAACGGGAATTCGCCATCGGCAATACTCTCTTGCTGAGAAGCTCCTTGTTCGCGACTCGGTTTTTGCTTGGCCGGTAAGGACCTGTCGGTGACGGTAATATCGGACATGTCGGTCGCGCGAGTTGAGTAAGAAAGGAAAGACAGGATAAAAATGCCGATCACAAATTTTCTAAGGGCAGAAAATCCTTAACAATGGAGGCTTTGGGAAAAATATGTGAGTGTTTCGAGCGTTTTTCCCCGACCATCTCGGCCGTGGACAATCGGTCTTTACAGCCATAATTGCTCTGCTGCACCACTGCTAGCAAAGCGGCCTCGGAAGACTTGCTTTGGAGCCTCGAGTCAATCCCCCGATTGATAGAAAAGCGTTTACACGACATGGGGGATTGAGCATACTGTGCTGCTCACGGGCTCGAAAAATGGAAGATGTCCTCACCGTGGTCGCTGGAGTACTCGATGCCCCGCCTTTCTGTCAATGAATTGACGACCTACCAGTGGTCTTTTGAAGAAGATGTCTGCCATTATGCCGAGGCGGGGATTTCGGCCATCGGCATCTGGCGACAAAAGCTTTCCGATTATGGTGAGGAAAAGGGGGTGGAGTTGTTGCGAGAGACAAACCTTGAGGTATCCAATCTCTTATGGGCTGGCGGCTTTACCGGGAGTGATGGCCGCAGCTATCAGGAAAGTCTTCAAGATGCAGCAGCCGCGATCCGTATGGCCGGTTTTATCGGCTGCCCGACTCTGGTTCTCTACAGTGGCGGTCGCGGAGGCCATACCAGCCGTCACGCCCGCCGGTTGTTTGTCAGCGCCCTCACTGCGCTGGCGCCCATTGCCGAGGAAGAGGCGGTCGATCTTGCAATTGAGCCGATGCACCCGGCGTGTGCTGAGGAATGGACTTTTCTCACGACACTCGAGAGTACGCTGGAAATCATTTCTGAATTTGACCATCCGCATGTCAAACTCGCTTTTGACACCTATCATTTGGGGCATGAGTCGAATCTGGTGCAGCGGATTGAAGAGTTTGTCGATCGGATAGGAATCGTCCACCTTGGAGATGGTTGCGCAGCACCCAAATATGAACAAAATCGTTGCCAACTCGGCAAGGGTAACGTTCCCTGGAGAGAGATTGTCGAGGCGCTCTCAGGTGCTGGCTATGATGGTTACTACGATATCGAGCTGCTGGGAGAAGATGTCGAGCAGGAAGATTATGAACAGTTGATTCGCTGCTCCAAGGCCGCCCTGGAAAAACGGTTTGCCGTACCCGCCTGACAGGTTCTCTTTTTCGAATTCTTGACAGGGATGTTCTGGCAGAGAACAAACGGTTTTTATTTCACCGATTCATCTTCAGACGCCTCCTGTTGGGCAATGAGTTCCAAGCAGAAGAGGCGATCCCGACCGCGAATGTAGAGTAGGCCGTGCGACAAAATAGGCGCAGCCCAGGCGGGATATTTGAGCGGTCGCCCAGCAGATCCCGAATCTTGCTTGCTTAGAACCGTACTGGCGATTTGTTCAAACTTTTTCGGGTTGGCCCGAAAAAGTCGCAACGTGCCGTATTCTCCAAGACATAAAAAATAGCCGTCGACGTAGAGCAGGCTACAGCGAGAGAGCCCTTTTTCGCTCCAGCGGACCTTGCCCGTGCGCCACTCAATGCAAC
>JASMGX010000259.1 GCA_030751095.1 Pirellulales bacterium
TCTTCTTTCGTTTTGGGCATTTCGACCGGCATCTCGGCATCCGGTTGTTTTTCTTGGATGAATCGCTTAATAAATTCCGGGGCTTTTTTTACCAGAAATTGAGATCCATGCGATAATGTTCCACCCGAATGACCAATGCTGATCAGTAATACGAGTGTGACTGCCAGCAAGATTCGATAGCCTAATTGTGCCGCATGATTATCCCGGCGAATTGCCCATGTCATAAAAAGCATTGCCAATACGGTCGTCCACATGGCGATGACCCCATAGAATCGGTGTGCCTCGAGTGGTGCCTCGTCATAGCCGCCCTCTTGAGCAAGAAAAAGGCCCATTCCTACGGTGACCGGCATGCTCACTGCCGAGAACAGCATCAGCCAATAAATGATGCCGCGAAGTTCCTTGCCACCCCGCTGCCACCAAACTACCTCAAATACCGCGACTAAAACCAGCAGCACCAATGGGAAGTGAAGAGCAATGATGTGGAACGGACCAAGAAAATGCCCCCAGTCCAGTTGGGTGTGTGTCGTTTGGATCCTCGCGATGAGCGACACTTCACCTGCCAGCGCCGTGGCAAAAAAAAGTAACATCACCTGCAACTTTGAAATGCGCCGGAGATTGTTTGGTGCGCAGTCCTCTGGAGCATTACTCTGGTGATGTGTCGAGTGTGTGTCAGGCATGAGCGTGTCGCTTCAGGCGGAGAACTGGCAGGTATGAAAAGGGCAAAGCCGCTTGTTTGGGGAGTGCCGAGCAATCAGTTTGGTGTTGATTTGTGCGTGTGGTGCCCGTACCGGTTAAAGGCCAGCACAACGTATCGTCTGCAGTGATGGAGTACAGTTACAGTGTACGCAATTAGCAGAGCGAATATCGGTACGGTTGTTGAAAAGGCGGCCAACTCAGTGGGGCATATCATTGCATGGTGAGAGTGTGCTGTCAAGAAGAACAGCTTTGCGGACTTCATTGAGGACTTTGTTCTGGGCTTGGTGTAAGGACCCTTCGACAAAGGCGCCCGCTGCCGCTTTGTGTCCGCCGCCACCAAAATGGGCCGCCACACGACTGCAGTCAACTTTGCAGCGACTGCGAAAGCTGATTTTAAAACCACCGGTCTTTTGTTCAACGAGGATGACGGCAACTTTGACGCCAGATACTGCGAGCAGTTGATTAATCACATCTTCAGTATCACTCTGTAATGCACCAGCTTGATCAAAATCTCGCTGCTCAACATATGTGTACGCGAGGAGACCATCGAGTTCGGTTGTGGTTTTTGCGAGGATGAGTCCGCGTAGTCTCAGCCTGCCTAGAGTTTCCTGCTCGTATAGCGATGCATACAGGTCCTGAGGAACGGCTCCAGCGTCGACAAGTTGTGCTGCGATGCGCAGAGTGTCTCCAGTCGTAGATTGAAACCGATACCATCCGGTATCGGTTGCTTGGGCAGCAAAAAGTGGTACGGCAATTTTAGCAGTAAGTGGCACACCGAGTTCTCCACCTGCCTCAACCACGAGTCGCCCAGTCGCTTCGGCCGTTGTGTTTTTAAATAGTTCGGCCCCCAGATCGTCTTCACCAACGTGATGGTCGAGCACCATTTTAATTTCACCCACCGACCGCAGAATATCTCCCATCGGTCCGAGTTGTGCCCAGGAACTGGTGTCGAGTACCATCATTACTTCAAAATCAACCAGATCGGCCGGTTGGATGTCTTCACCGAGTTGAAGAATGCATTGCTCTGGATCGATGAACGCAAGATTGGGAGGAACAGCATCTCCGTTAACGATGGTTACCTGTTTTCCCAGGGAGGTGAGAATGCCCGCCATCCCCAATTCACTGCCAAGGGCGTCACAGTCGGGGCGGACATGGCTCGAGAGCAGAAAAGTCTGGTGGCTATTAATAATCTCGCAAAAACGGTTCCAGTTAATAGACATGGCTGCAGAGGGCCTTTGCATTTGAGAGGTGGTTCACTGGGCATTATATCGGCAGGATGTACATTGCTGTACCAATCATTTGTCCAGGCCGATCACGTTTTGCACCTTTTCGACATCGAGGGCCAATTGTTTACAGAGTGCGTTTACATCAGCAAAGGTTTCAATGTCACGAAGGCGTTTTAAAAAATTCACCTCTAACGTAAAGCCATATAGGGATTCATTGCAGCCGATCAGATGTACCTCGACTTTTCCCTTTGCCTCAGAAAAAGTAGGATTCGGGCCGATATGGATGGCTGCTGGCCAAGTTTCCTCGCCGCAAAACCCCCTGCCCGCATACACACCGCTCGCGGGCAGGATGGTGTCGATTGCTTCGAGGTTCGCAGTGGGAAATCCAGTAAGGCCGCCTCGCCCTGCTCCGTGGGTAACCATTCCACGTAGGCGGTACGGTTGTGTCAACAATTGGCTTGCCACGTCAACGGCACCAGCGGCGACTAGTTGTCTGATGCGTGAACTACTCACGGGGCTGCCATCAAATTGAACAGGCGCGACGATGTCGAGGTCGATGCCGTTTGCCGATGTAAGCTCTCGCAGCAATGCAACATTGCCAGAGCGTCCGCTTCCAAAACAAAAATTGTCTCCTTCTACCAGGCCCCGTACTGCTAGGCGACCGAGTACCACTTTTTCAAAAAAGTCGACCGGCGACAATGCGAGCAGGGATCGGTCGGTCGGGTACGCAAAGAGTATATCGATACCATGCGATTCGAGGATCGCTGCTTTTCGTTCGGTCCAAGTCAGAGGGGGTGGCACTTCATCGGGCCGCAACAATCGCACTGGATGGGGATCAAAGGTAAAGATGATCGCAGGGCCACCATACTGCTTGGCCCTGGCTACGACCTGTTTGACGATTTCGGCATGACCTCGATGGACGCCGTCAAAATTGCCTATCGAGAGAGCGCCCCCGCATAATGAGGTATCCAGGGCATCGACGTGGCGGATGATTTGCAAGGTAGGAAGATCCGGATTTGAATGCTCCCGGGAATGATCGGGGCACGCCCCATTATGCGACGGGCGGAGAACGCATTCAACACTCCAGAATCAAAAAGTCGCCCTTGCCCGGCTCCTGTATGTTAAGACCGGAAAGGGACGACTTTGTATGCCGATCGAAAAGGGCGAGTACGGCGATCAAACCTCGCAGCAGACATGCAAATGCTCTTCAGCTATTTGCTCCAACGGGAGTATCCAGTATTGGCGGCTGCTTGACATAATTCAAACTGCGAACCACTTCAAGGACTTCGCTGCATGTTGGGAACATACGGCCGTT
>JASMGX010000025.1:0-13771 GCA_030751095.1 Pirellulales bacterium
AAACGACGCGTTGGTTGTTCGATTGGAACGCAAGTGTTACTTCGACGGCGGTGATGTAGATGGCGGTGATGTAGATGGCGGTGATGTAGATGGCGGTGATGTAGATGGCGGTGATGCAGATGGTGGTGATGCAGATGGTGGTGATGCAGATGGTGGTGATGCGGATGGCGGCGCTGGGTCTGCTTCGACAACAAAGACCAGCCGAACGCGATGGGAGCCTACTGTTGGCAGCTCTTCTTCCGCCCTGCCGCTATGCGGTCGATCATCATGGCCGCTTCGCTGGCGTGCGGGTTCAGCCCTGCCAACGACCCGACGGGACTTTTCGGTTCGTTGGCTAAGATGATCGGAGGTATTTTGCCAGTCGTCGGCGTTCTACCTAAGGCCAGACTGTTCACCCTTTGGCGGTACTTTTTCAACAGGTCTTGTTCTTCAAAAAACTCTTTTATTTTCGGATTGAGGACATCTTTGTCCAAACTATCCAAATCTGCCTTGTGCTTGTTTTTAACTTTATTAACGGCATTTTGTGCTAGAAGATTGTCCCCTCCAGATCGCAAGGGAACATTAACGCTCTTAAAGATATCTACTTCTTGGTTACCGTTTATGAAAAACACGCGATACTCGATTGACTGATAAGCAAATTGATTCCATAGCGTATGAAGAGTATCAAATTCGCTGACTTCGTCATCGATCATCTCCTGTAATCGTTTTCTTGACTTGTTATAGTGAGCGAACTTAGTTTCTCTTATGTTGGCAACTCGACTCAGGTCGGTAAGCGCCTTCTTCAATTGACCACCTAAAAGCCCTCTGTTTCGTATGCTCTCGGACTGCTGTATCCAGTCTGTCCTATGTCGATTCCAGGTGGTTAGGTGTTTCTTCATTGCAATCCATTCCTTGTTATAACGCGCGTTTAAATCCTTCCAGTGTTGTCTTATGTCATCTCCAAGTAATGGCCTCCAACCCGTCTTGATTTTATACTTTTGCGTTTGCACGATCGCAATTTGATTTCCGCTAACCTCGCACTCCCATTCAAATTTTATGTTAAGAGCCCCTCTCTTTTTTTTGACATTGTCGGAAATGTGTTGCTCTTGCGGAACTGCTTTTTCCGGGAAAGGTGCCGACGGCCAGAGATTAGGCTGCGACGGGCCCACTTGGTACATTAGTGCCTTGGCAGCAATCGGCGCGTCGATTACCGCCTCTTTACGGATTTCCAATCTATCTCTAAATCTCTTCACCCGGGTTTTCGGAATCGGTGCTGCATTTTGGTACGTGATTTCAAAACTTGAACCGACGACTGACCCGCCGTTACCCGCCGCTAAACCTGTATGGGAGCCGGCGGCCTCGCCAAACGCTGCGTGGGCAGACTTTGCTAGCTTCTGGGTTTGGATATTTTCTCGCGCTTTCGGGTGGGCCGCGTCTTGCTTCATCACCGGCGAGCGCTCGGCAAAAGCGTTTTGCTTTCGGTAGGTCTCTTCTCGCCTCCGGGCAGTCGCGATCTGACTCTGGGACGAAATTTTCTGTTGTGCCCGTTCTGCGTCTTCCGCTGCGTCTGTTATGGCTTCTCTTTTTTGGGCCAAACCCTCTGCTGAAACGCCGCCAGACCTGCCATCTGCCAATTCCAAGCTGCCTTCTATAGCAAAGGCCTGGCTCTCTGAGGGGACGATAACAATGCCCTCGACTGCCTCTTGTGAGTCTATCAGCGGTTCGGGTATGGAAGATGTTATGCGGGGTGGCTGTTGCGGCTTCGCCATCATCGCAGGCTCTTTTGGAGCGTCGTCGAGCCGGGCAAGTAATCCGTTTTGCGAAGCTGACTCGAGCGATTGTTGATCGTTGGAAATTGGCTCATCATAAAAGACCATCAACATAATCGCGGCGGCGATTGCCATGGCCGGCCACAGGAGCGTGCGGAGCCGAAATGTGGGCTCCCGCGGTTCTTGCCGGGCCGGTAACGCCGTCACCCGGGACTGCTCCGAAGAAACCTGTTCCACCCGCTCAAGGACCTCTTTGGAAAAATCGTGGTCCACTGACTCGGCCGGTAGCGATCGGAGTGAAGATCGGAGCGATTGAAAATCAGCAAACAATTGTCGGGCCGTCTCATCTTCAGAGAGCAGCTGCATGACCTGCTGCTGCTCTTCGTCAGTGAGTTCGCCATCCACATAGGCGCTAATGAGTTCTTCGTGATGATCCATCGTTCACCGTATTGTCACAGAAAGTCAATAAAGGGTTGTGGCTAATCTTACTTTAGGATGCGCTCCATCTCTTCTTTCATCCGGATTCGAGCTCGGTGCAGGCGCGAGCGAACTGTCCCAACTGGTAGGTCTAACATCCGGGAAATAACATCGTACGAAAAATCCTCGATTTCTCGTAATACCAACACGGCGCTATGTTCTTCCCCGAGTCGTTGCAGGGCCTGGCGAACCTGTTTTGCCTGATCCTGTTTTTCCAGATGCTGGTCCGGGCGATCGGCCCGATCCTCCGGTTCGGTTCCAACCAAATCGCGGGTTTGATCCAAGGAAATAACCGGGCGATTTCGCCGCCGCTCGGTCATAGCTAAGTTGAAGGCAATGCGATAAAGCCATGTGTAAAAATTGCTGCTTCCACGAAACGTTTTGAGTTTGACGAATGCCTGCACAAAAGCGTCCTGCCCTACATCGCGGGCTTCTTCGGGTGATCCGGTTAACCGTAACATGGAGTGATAAAGTCGATCCTGGTATTTTTCGACCAATGCCCCAAACGCCTCCGACTGGCCGGCGAGCGTACTGTCGATCAGCCGAAGATCTTCTGTTGTGACTCGGGGCATGGCGGTATTCACAGACCGCTCCATCCAGATAGACGCCGAATTGTGAAAAAAGTTCCCGGCACGCTCGGGAAAAAGCGCCGGGGTGCAATCACGGATCATGATTGTCGATCCCAGCGGTGGTGTCAAATCGTTAGTATTGTGCTCTTTACGGATAGTTGTTCTCTCGGGGCAAAAGAGCGGTAAGGAGTGTTTCTTTCTGCCCCATTTTCCATCCTCAGCCGGCCGAGGACTTTTTCGGGGACTTCTCCGGGGACTTCCAGAGTGAGCCGGGAGGCTGCCGCAGGACCCAAATCCAATAAAGCACGACCAGTCCCAGTAAGGTCAGGCTGACAAGCTGAGAGATGCTCAGTCCCGTTCCAAACTGAGGCGCTTCATCGGTGCGTATCGTCTCAAGCAAAATGCGGATCACCGGATAGATTGTTATCAGCAAACCAAAGACCACGCCGTCGCGGCGCCGGAAGGGATGGTAGGCGAGCAAAAACAGACAGAGCACAAACGCGGAGATCGAACTGTATATTTGCGTTGGATGGACCGGACCGCTGCGGGCAGGGGCCGGGAGGGGCGAAAGCAACGCTTCCTGCCCTCGGTCCGTTTCAATCGAAACCAAACCGCCGTGGGCGCTGGCGGATGAAAGGGCGTGCCAGACCTGTTCTGGGCTGGGGTGCTCTATGTCCGCAATGCGGATAATTTCATCGCCCGGAGCAAGTCCCTCTTTTTTGAGCGTGGGGCTTAGCCAGCGGATGATCGGGCGGGCGGAACGCTTCGTCGATGTGCGGTTTCGTTTCGATTCTGTTTCAGAAACATCTTGCGGCCCCTTTTCGGAAGCTACCTGGATTCCCATCCCAAGACCGGTCTCCATTTGTCGCTGGTAGGGGGGGCTCGACTGAGGAAAGGTGACCGCCCAGGGCAATGCACAACTCCCGCCAAAACAGCAGCCATTGAGCAGACAGCCAAGGCGGCCAATGGCAAGCCCGAGCATCAAGCTTGGCGCGATTAAATCGGCAAATGCCAGAGCCGGCAACTTGTATCTTCGGATGAGCCAAAAAAAGACCAATGTGCTGCCGACAAAAGCCCCGTACACGACAAGGCCACCTTGGGGTACGTTGATCATTGCCATCCCCGTGGCGAGAACGTCTATAGATCCATCTGCACCCGTATGTCGATAGGAGCTCTCCCAATACTCAATAACATGAAACAATCGTGCCCCGACGAAGCCGGCCACGCAGAACCAGACGGACGATGAGTAGATTGTGTCGGTCGCAATGCCAACCTTTGCCGCCCTTTTTGCGAGCAAGTAGACGCCAGCGACAATCCCCAACATTGTCATCACACCATAGCTTCGAATCGGCAAGCCGCGACCCGGTTCAACAATGCCTGGCAAAACGAAAATGATGACGATTGCCACGATAGTGATCACCGGAAGATAGCCCAGGGTGTCGGCAGTCATTCCCTGCCGCCGGGCGAGCCAGATAATCAGGCCGATACTAAAAACCACCCAAAGCACAAGAAGCAGGCCCACACCAAAGACGGGAACCTCTCGTACTTGGTCCTGAATATAAAAGAGTGTTTGGCGCACTGAAGAATTCTTCTCGTGGCTGAGCTAAAATCGATTCGGGTCAACGTTGGGGCATCATGACCTCATTGTCTATCAACCGCGTCGATCCAACGCGAACGGCAATGAGGGCTACCGTGGGACCTTGTATGGTTGTCACCGGTTTGAGGGTTTCGGCGTCCGCCAAAAGCGCATAATCGATGTGTAGCGCGCCAGAACACGAAAGCTCGCTCCGCATACCAGCGACAATCGCTCGGGCATCCGTTTCCCCCTCCTCAATACGCCTCTCTGCCAATTTCAAAGCCTTTGGGATGGAGAGTGCTTGCTGCCGCTGTTCCTGGCTAAGAAAAACATTTCGGGAACTGAGAGCAAGCCCGTCTTCATCACGTATGGTTGGGCACCCATGCACTTTGATCGGTACATTTAAATCCTGAACAAGGCGTTCAACAACCTTGAGTTGCTGATAATCCTTGCGACCAAAAAAGGCGGTATCGGCGGGAATCATTTGGAAAAGTTTGGCCAGAACCGTCGCGACCCCCGAAAAATGTCCCGGCCGGCACCGCCCCTCAACGATTTTCTCAAGCGGGCCGATGTGGATGGAGGTCACATGGCCGTGCGGGTAAATATCCTCCGCTGTAGGGGCAAATACTAAGCTCACCTCCCCGCCGGCAAGCTTCTCCATATCGGATTGCAGGTCACGAGGATACTCCGTCCAGTCGTTTTTGTCTGTAAACTGCGTCGGATTAATGAAGATGGTGACCACGGTGAGATCGCATTGTTCTGTGGATGCTTTCACGAGACTCAAATGGCCGTCGTGCAACGCGCCCATGGTTGGCACCAGGCCGATCGTTTTTCCCTGCTCGCGAGCCTCTTGGGTCAAGGCGCGAATCGTCGCGGGATCGGTAACCAGCTCGGGGAGAGACGTCTGTAATTTCACCATGTTCGAAACAAAATAAAGAGGCGCGATTGTATAGCCCGGCAGCGGCGCTGCCTTTATTACTATTACTGCATCGCAAGGATGGATGCTACCACCTCCTCAATGGCCTCCTGTTTTTCGCGTTCGGTTGCAAATTTCAGCCGCAGGCATGGCCCCTGATCTTCGGGAAAGCGTGGCTCAATGGGTGTCAGGTTCGATGTATTGGATGGCGATGTCTGATTGTCGATATCCAATTTGTTTACCGAAACTTTGTCCTCGTGTTCTGGCGGATCGAGCAGGACGAGTAGTTTCGGGGTAAAGGCGTTTATTGCATATGCGGGCAATTTTTGGCGAGCTGTTTTGTACCGCAGGCGAACCAAATAACTGTCCGTTGTAGCGGCCGACTGGCCCAACCAAAAATTACTGATGAGTAGGGTGTCTCTATCGGGCCAACACGATCCACCGTACACATTACTCTTTGGACTCCAAAATTTTAGCCTTAGATCGGGAGTGGCAATAGAGGCACCTTCTTTGGCCACGACTTCAGCCACAGCGTCTTGGGGCACAAGGATCAACCGGGGGGTGAGGTCGTGGCATTCTTTTAATCGGTTTTCAACCGCCTCGACAAACCGCCCAGTGTCCACCGTTTGCGGACCAGTCACAGCGACATAATCGTGGTGCGTGCGAATGTGTTTAAGCAGATCCGCAAGAATCCAGCCCGACGCAGGATCGACCATCGTTGGTGCAATTTCACAGGCTGGCTCCAGGACAAAGCGGCGAAAGCTCATGCGAGGGTGAGGAAGAATGATTTCTTCCGTCATGCACATTTGATTGTCGTGGAGCAATAAATCGAGGTCGATGCAGCGGGCATCCCATCGGACGCTGCGAGTACGCCCAAGATCCGCTTCCACTTGCTGCAACAGGCTCAAAAGCCCCTTCGCCGAACAGTCTGTCTCCAAGACTGCCGCTGCATTAAGAAATAATCCTTGGCCTGCGGGACCGCCGACCGGGACCGTTTCATAAGTCCTGCTCGACTTCGCTACAGAAACGTTTGGTTCGGCGTCAAGCCGCGCCAGCGCCGACGAAATCAAATCCGCGCGCTGTCCAAGATTGGAACCGAGCCCGATCAAGCTCGTGGCCATATGAGCATGCCAGCCAATGAAGCAAAAAGGATGGGGAGGGTCATCCAGGCCGCGACATGAGTCGCCGACTGTCGATCCTTACAGTCGCCGCCCCCCAACCGTCTGTCGCAATCCACTCTGACAGCCTTGTCATCGTGGTGCGTATCAAACTTTTGAGGGAGAAACCTCACCGAGGAACCAATGTCTCTCTATCCAAGAAAGAAAATGACATCCTCAAAAATAATCGTATGCCTGTATCAGACAACTTCGGATTAATCTTTGATGATGTCTATCCTTTTCATAGGACAGGGTATTAAAAACCGTTCAAACACGGTGACAATTGATTAGGCAAGTTTCTCACTAGAGGCATTTTGCCGTTAGGCTAGAAAATGTCAACCGATGGTGGTGAAAAAAGTTGTTTATTTCTAACTTCAAAAAATATTCGTTGTCGCGGCGCGGAGACACATTCCCTTCTCACAATTTTTGCCGTTTGATTGTTTTGAACGGAGTGGCCTTCTGTGTATGGCTTTCATACCTGCCGGTGAGTGGAAACCGACGCAGGATACACTGAAAAACTAGTTCTTTCTGTTCGCAGGACTAAAGTCACGACGGTGTTTAAAGGCAGGTAACTGTCCACGCACTTTATGCAAAGCGTTGAGATCAATTTCCGCAAATATCACACTTTTTTTGGAATCCGCCCTGGTGAGTATATTTCCCCACGCATCAATAATCATAGAGTGTCCATATGTCACAATCTTCGGAGCATGTGTACCACATTGGTTCGCAGCAATAATATATGCTTGATTTTCAATCGCCCGTGCTCGCAACAAGACCTCCCAGTGGTCTTGGCCGGTCGTTTTTCGAAAGGCAGCAGGAGCAAGAAAGATCTCCGCTCCGCGGCCGATTAACTGCCGATACAATTCTGGAAATCGCAAGTCATAGCAGATAGAGAGACCCATTCGGCCACAGGTCGTATCGACCACAGCGATGTCATTACCGGCCTTGATCCAGTGCGATTCATCCGTTTCTCTCTGGTCAGATAGCTGAATATCGAATAAGTGGATCTTCCGATATCGGACTATCATTTCACCTGCGGGAGAAAACAACATGCTTGTGTTGTAGAAAACTCCACTTTCGGCGCTTCGCTCGATAATACTGCCGGCAAGTAAATAAATGCTTTCTTCGGCGGCCACCTTTGAGAGTGTTTGGCTGGTTGTGCCGGGTATCGGTTCTGCCTCAGCCACCAAGTGAGAATAAGAACCCATGCAATTAAACATTTCTGGCAAAACAATCAGTTTCGCACCTGCGGCGGCAGCCTGGTGAATATAACCGACCGCATGCTCAAGATTTGTGTACTTGTCAGGCCCAGAATTCATCTGGATGGCGGCGGCAACATAGCGGGTTTGCATCGTTGGATGATACGCTCTGTTAGGCCAATCATCATCGGGGGGTAGTAAAGAAAGTTATATTTATCGGTCCTCGATGATGCCACTGTAACAACCCGGGGTAGCGGCCGTGGAAAAACGCCATCGTCGTGGCGCCATGGAAATGCATCATACATGTTTCGCAGCGGGCGATCGCTAAAACTCCTGGCAGTTTGCTCTCGGTTGGTTTAGACTCAACAGAACTTGGGAGATGGAAAACAACGGCACTTTCATGCAAACCAGAGGGGATGACTTGACCGGCAGTCAATCCGCAGATTCTTACGAAGTTCGCGACCCAGATGTACGGTTAATGCTGAAGGTCCGCAACGGTGACGCGGGCGCCTTTGAAGAGCTGGTACTCCGGTATCAAAATCGTTTGTTGGCCGTTTTAGAACATCTTGTTGGAAAACGCGACCTGGCGGAAGACCTCGCCCAAGAAGTGTTTCTTCGGGTGTATCGAGCTCGGGAGCGTTATACGCCAAGAGCAAAATTCTCGACCTGGCTCTTTACTATTGCAAATAATGTGGCATCCAACGCGCGTCGGACGTTGGCCCGTCGACGGGAAGTGCATGTGGAATCGAGTCGTAGCGGCTCGCTATCAGCGGATCCATTGGCCCAAATGGCGCTTGCTGCCAGTGGTCAGATGCCCAACCGTCAATTGGACCATTCAGAAACTCGGGGTGTCGTTCGGGCGGCTGTCGCGAACTTGAACGAACGGCAGCGGATGGCTGTTTTATTGTCAAAATTTGAGGATATGAGCTACGCGGACATCGCCGAGGTGATGAAGCTTTCTCCTCAGGCCGTCAAGTCGTTGCTATCCCGCGCTCGAGGAAGCTTGCGTGACGCACTCTCCCCATACATTCAAGATGGACAGAATCCCGGAAAAACAAATCCTTAGTGCTGATCCTAGATTGATGCAATGAACCAATCAAACATACCACCGAAGAATCCACAAAAGATCGACGAAGAAATCACCGCCTATCTCGACGGAGAGCTCACCGGGGAGGCACTAGGTAATATTGAGAAGCGATTGGCCACCGATAGTGCGTTTCGTTCTCGTCTTCAGGATTTGGACCGGGGCTGGATGTTGTTAAATGAACTACCACAATCTGAGGTCCACCAAAACTTTGCTGCAACTACCGTGGAAATGGTTGCACTTCATGAACAACGGCCTGACAGCGTAAAATACGGCGGTTCGGCAGGCCAGCTTATTCAGCAGTGGGCGTTTGTTGGCTTTGCTGTACTGGCTGCCTGCTTAGTAGGGTTCATCCTTTCTACGGCTATCGCGGCACTCCTGAGTGCCTGCGGCCTGCTTAAGAGCCACAACGATGCTGTTCTGGAAAACTTTCCCATCCTGCAAAATCTTGAGAAATATAAATTGGCTGAAAACATGGCATTCGTGCAGGCCATTAGCCATATCGATCATTTTTCGAACAGCTCGACAGATGCCTCTAATCCATTACCCCCATACCTGGGCAATACCGCGGCACGCAAAGCGCATATCGATCGCATGCCGCCGACAGAAAAAACACGGCTACTCAACGCGCAGGAATACTTCATGGCGCTCAACTTCGATGAACAATCCAAGCTTCAAAATTTACACCAACAATTGGTTGACGATCCAAATGCAAACGATTTAATTAGCGCACTTGAGCAATACTACGAATGGTATAAACTGCTCGATCCTCAGGAACATGTCGAGTTGCGGATTCGCTCTCGAGATGATCGGATCGCTTATGTCAAAACATTATTGGCCCGACCGCAAGCAGCAAACAAAATTCACTTAACACGCCGGGAACGCGAAATTGTGCTGGACTGGCTGAGAAGGACTGCGGTGAGAAAACAGGATGTGTTATTGCGCGGGGCAAACCAAAAACAACAAAAAGAGATTCGACAACTTACAAAGTCAGAAAGACAGCGCCGCCTGACCACACTCCTGTGGAAACAGTGGCGAAAAAACGACATTTTACAAGAGCCCACATTTGATGAACAAAGGTATATCGCCATCAAAGAGCGGCTCTCGCCAACTGCCCGCAAACAACTCAACAAACAGTCTTCCGTCGAGGAGGAGGTTCGCATTCTCCTCAACGAGGTGCGGTTCATGACAATGATTGGTCCAGCACAAAAAGGAAGGGGCAATGTGCCCGGGCCGTCCGCACGACGGCAACCAAGCCGTGAGCAGCTGAAGGACTATTTTAAGAGACTCCCGGCGCAAAAGAGAGACCAAATGAGACAGCTTCTCCGGGAGGAAGATTATCGTGAGTTGTTGCGAGAATATTATCGCGATCTGCAGAGCCAGCCGAGTTGGAAGCCCGACCGAGGTCCTCCTGGTGAGAAAAATCGTACGCAGCGCGATTCGAAAAACCGTGGCCCAATCAATAATGGCCGGACTAAAAAACAATAACTCAGCCAGGTGAGCAGAGTAACAACCACCACAAATAGTGGTGGCAGACAAGCACACTAGTTTCGGTTGCTCACAACCGTTGGTAGCCATGTGCAGAGATAGTAGGCCCTGGGTGCCGTTAAATCCAACAGAGCGGCAATATCGAAGAGCGGCCCACGAGCTTGTCCACCGAACGCCTGCTCAAAAAAACTTTCGGGTTTGTTGTACCGGACAACGCGAACATTTTCAGTTTCAAGGTGGGCAAGCTCGATAGCCCGACTAGTAGCATCTTCCAGATAGCCCAATCGATCCACCAGCCCCAGGGCCTGTGCCTGCTTGGCAGTAAATATCTGGCCGGTTACCACCTCGGCCATAACTTTTTTATCTTTGACCACCTCGGGCCGACCATATGCAACAACGTCCCGGAATCCGGCAAAACTTTCATCAACCAACTGCTGAAGCACAGCATTCTCTTGCGCGGTTCTCTTTTGCGTGGGGCTACCCATCTGCTTCAAATCCCCACTCACATAAGAGCGATCGACCACATCATATTTTGCAAGCAAACCCGAAATATCATAACTGGGAATAATGACGCCGATGGAACCTGTCCACGTTGTTTCTTCGGCAAAGATTGTTTCCTTCTCATCGCCAACTGCCATCGAGACATAGTAGCCCCCACTGGCTGCAAGACTCCCCATGCTAACAACAATGGGAAACTTCTTGCCACTTGAAGTCTCTTTGTGCCGCTGTAGCTCTTTGAGGTGGTGATAAATATAGTGGCTTGCGGTTACGGTCCCTCCCGGCGAGTCGACACGCAGAACAATTCCATGGACACGATCATCCTTGCGAACACGATCAATTTGTCGCTTCACAAATCCATTGCCATCCAGAATAACTCCACGAACTGTGATGACCGCAATTTTATCTCTCGCCATTGGGGGCCCCGATTGTAGACTTTCGAGAAGTTCGGGGTCGGGCTGAATATAACTATGGTACTGGGCAATGACGCCAATATTCACCAAGACTGAAGCGCCAAGTGCAATCACCAAAAACAACAGGACGATCTTTCGAAAAATAGTGGACGATTGTTCCAAAACAATGCGGGGTGGAACACCCGTGAGCTGAGAATTAGGCATGCTGACATGGTGGGCTAACACCGAGTGAGGACTGGATGGTACGGCACCCGTTGGGTCGGGTGGAGTCGGATTGTCTACTCCCATCAGAATCCTCCCATAGATGGGTGTCGCGGAAAACGGAGCGGATCCTTGTGGGGCGTCGCCGCGCAAACTAATGTTACTATCGGGTTCCTTAATTGTAGTGCGATTTGTGGCATAGGCAACAAGCCTGGGGTCTATAAAGCGGGGATCTAGTGCCCCATATCGAAATCATTGATGGCCCCGAGCATACTTTCGAGGAAACCAGTAGTCGTTCTTCCATGGAACCTTCTTCTTCTCAAGGCGGTGTTGCTTCAAAGCTACCTTCGACGGTAGATTAATGTTTGATTTGCATGAGCATCGGGAGAACAGCATGTCCCGTGGTGCTGATTCGAGCCCGTTTTCCTATAAGGAGTTAATGCGTGTATCTTGCTGCATCCTGCACCTGCTTTCCAGATCTTTCATTGGATGCTGCCTTATCAAAACTTGTAGATCTTGAATTCACTCGGATTGAGATCCAAATCCATGAAAAAGGGGGGCGGCTCAAACCCTCCGAGGTCGTTGCGGATCCCGATCGAGCAATTTTAATCTGCCGACAGACTCGCCGTTTGACACCAATCGCCTACAGCGTGGAAATTGATGCTGACGAGGATGAATATTATCGCCAGTTTGCAGCAATCTGCCTGCTGGCTAAAGCCACAAAAGTTGTCACTTTAGTGGTTCCCTCTTCCAAGCTCGGAACTCCTTTCAATGCAGAGGTCGAACGTTTGCAAAAATTGGTCGACATTGCGACCAATGAGGGTGTGGTGGTTGCGGTGAAAACAGAAAGGGATCGAATTTCAGAAGATCCAGACACAATCACCGTACTTTGCGATCATGTGAAAGGACTTGGAATTGCACTCGATCCGAGTCATTTCCATTATGGCGTTCATGCGGGTCGATCTTTCGACCATATACTAAAATATACCTACCATGTGTATCTGAGGGACACCAACAAGGAAAACTTTCAGGTGCGGGTAGGGCAGGGCGACATCGAATATGGCCGACTTGTCAACATGCTGACACAAGTTAAATATAATCGTGCCTTATCGATTGATATTCAACCTTTGCCAGAAGTTGATCAAATGGCGGAGATGCGCAAGGTGAGGCTGCTTCTTGACAGCCTGCTTTAACGGAACACACCGCAGGACGCCATCATCTTTTCAAGGAAGCGCCGGGCAGGATCTCCGCCATGCGGTCCGGGCCCTCGCTATACATATGGGGGCTGATGCGCCAGTGGCCCTACCGGCTTCTGTGAACGCTGTCGTTGTGCTTCATAAAACAGAACAGCGGCGGCGGCGGATATATTCAAACTATCGGCAAGACCGTGCATGGGAATGTGTACAGTGTTGATTTCCGTATCGTCCCATACCGAGGATAGTCCCGTCGCTTCAGAACCCAACACAATTGCTGCGGGAAAACGGAAATCAACACCTGTGTAGACGTTCTTGCCATTGGCAGAGGTGGCAAAAATCGTCACGTCATTTTTTTGCAGCCAGTCACACACTTCTTCTGAAGTGGCCGTACAAACTGGGACCGTGAAAACCGTACCCAAGCTGGCCCGAATCGCATTTGGGTTGTAAAGATCTGTCGTCTGGTCGGCGACCACCACAGCAGAGATTCTCGCTCCATCAGCATTGCGGACCACTGCGCCAAGATTTCCCGGTTTTTCGATCCCCTCCACCACTGCGATGAGAGGATTTTCTGGAAGGGATAGGTCCTCAATCCCAAGATCTGGCGGTATCGCAACCGCCAAAAACCCTTCTGCGCGGTCACCGAATGCGAGCTGCTCGAAAACATTTTCTGTAACCTCATAGATATCCATCGCCAACTCATCGAGTTGTTCAAGTAGACGTCGACTCTCGACTGTATTGCATAGCTCGGGACAGAAATAGATCTCCGTGACGTTCACGCCCGCGGACAGGGCACGACTCAATTCACGAGCACCATCAATTAAGGTGCGGCCCTGTTTTCCGCGGTGCTTCCGCCGGCGCAGCTTCACCGTCGTTTTCACTTTTTGATTGCGGGGACTCGTTATCGCCGGGAAGCCCATTTGATGTTTACATCTCCCTGCACCAGCGCACAGCAACCCCACAAGGTAAGGGCCTGCCGTCTGCGGCGCGAATTGCCAAACCGCCCGATTCAAAAGTTCCAGGGCTGCTACTGCCGAGCGCTCGTTGTAGTTTTTGCTCCAACTCGGCTGGGACATAGCCTTCAGTATGGCAGCTGATCAAGATAAATCTGCGATCATGTTCGGTGAGCTCCATGCACAGATCAAGGAGCTCATCCAAATGCTGTTGGATTTTCCAGACCTCTCCCTTGGGGCCATGTCCATAGCTGGGAGGATCCATCACAACACCATGATATTTATTTCCTCGTTTTAGC
>JASMGX010000025.1:13870-29568 GCA_030751095.1 Pirellulales bacterium
CAATGTTGCTCCACCGGTATAGGCAAAAAGGTTAAGAATCTTGAGCGTTTCGCCACTCGCTTTTAATTGGCGCGTCATCCAATCCCAGTTTCCTGACTGTTCCGGAAAGACTCCTATGTGGCCAAAATCGGTGAGCTTTAATTCTAAATCCCAGTTTTCATGCTTGATCTTCCAAGACAGGGGCATCTGGTTGACACTATGCCACCCCCCCTCGTTGGCATTGCGTTTTACATAGGCGGCGTGAGCCGAATCCCAAAGCTCGCTCTTTTGTCGTGTAACACCCTCAGCAGCCGGGCTCGGGCGATCAAGAATAAATTCGCCAAAACGTTCCAAACGACGACCGTCACCAAAATCGAGCAGCTGATATTGATCCTTAGAAAACATTCTTATCCATTCTAAGTCGTAAAAATTGAGAATCGAAGCAATCTGGTATGGTATCACGCATAAGAGGCTATTTTCAAGCCATTCCGTCGTCGTGTTTGGCAAATCACTCTCGGATTGGGGCAAATCGCCCGTACGCTAGCAGGCCGACTCCCCTACAATAGCCAGTGGGGTAGCAAGAGGCGACAAAATAAAATGCTCATCGGCTGGCAACCGATACCAAAAAGTTTTGAGGTGGTCGGCTCCCGAGCATAACCAACTGGCAGACAAATCGGTCCGTTCTATTTGTTAGGGTTTGTGCCGCGGACACGATCGGCGTCCAAAAATCCGAAAGTGGTGTTATGCAGCCTCCAGTTATTCCGCCGAGGATCTGTTTTTACAAAAAGAGAGTGGCGATTGTCGTGGCGGTTACTGGAACCGTCCTCTGCCTTGTCGTTGGATGCCAGGATATCAAGAACACAAATATGGGCCTCGCCGAACCATCTTTCGCACCTACGATGCGTGCGCAACGCGTTTCACATTTGTCGCCACAACCCCCTTCGATACATCGTCAATCACCGGTCTTTCGGATGGTTGCGCAATCGGACAAGAATAATCCGATCGATGGAAATCGTGCATTCGGATTCCTGCAGCACATTTGTACTCTAGGGCCGAGAATAACCGGCTCACCTGCGATGCAGTCACAACAACAAATACTGTCCGAATATTTCACCAACCTTGGGGGAAAGGTCCGCTTGCAGCATTTTAGTTTTCCACATCCTATCAAAAAGTCCCCCCAGGGCGGTTCAAACTTGCTTGTAGAATGGCATCCCGATCGGCAGGAGCGGATTCTCCTTTGTGTCCACTACGACACTCGGCCCCAAGGAGACAACGCCCGCGTCCCTGCGTATCAACGGGGAAATATATTTCTCGGCGCGAATGATGGTGCCAGCGGTGTGGCACTATTGATGGAACTTGGCAATCACATACCGACACTTTCCACCCACTATGGTATCGATTTTCTGTTTGTTGATGCGGAGGAATATGTATTCAGTAATTCTCCCAAGGATCGCTATTTTTTGGGATCTGAATTTTTTGCGCGAGACTACATCCAAAATCCCCCGAAGCATCGGTACAAAAAAGCGGTCGTGTTGGACATGATTGGTGATCGGCATTTACAGATATATCAAGACCGAAATAGTGTGTGGTGGAAAGACACGCGGCCTATCACCAAGGAAATCTGGAAAACAGCCAAAGATCTCGGTGTGCACGAATTTATTCCACGCACCCACCCAAAAATGCGGCAGCCTATCAGGGACGACCATTTAATGTTGCATAATGTTGGCAAAATCCCAACTTGTGAAATCATCGATTTTGATTACCCCAAATGGCCGCAGAATCGTTATTGGCATACAGCGGAGGATACCCCGGAACATTGCTCTGCGGAGTCATTATCTAAAGTTGGCTGGGTGATGCTCGAATGGTTGCGAAGCACACAGTAATCAATATTATTGGAGCCAACTCATGGATTGGGCAACGATTGTTGTTTCTCTGTTATTGATTGGTGCGTCCGCAATCTTGACGGTCCTGCATATCCGCTCAAGACGCAACGAAAAAAAACAATTTTGCGCCGGGCGATTCAAATCTCGATTTTTCAAAAAGCAGTTTGCGCGGCGGATACAAATCAGTCTCATGCTTGGGATAACCGGTATCGCAATGCTCGGCAGTCAGTGGCTACCTCACCATGCCCTGCTTTTCGGATGGTATTGGCTAGGGATAACCGCCTGGGTTTTGTGGATTCTTCTCTTGGGGTTGGTGGATGTTTTTGCCACCCATCGGCACTTCGCCAAGCAACAACATGACCAATGGATTCAACAGGTGAAACAACCGGTTCCGCCAGAATCCTAAAGAGGCAAAGCCCCCTACGGGCCTGATAACATAACCTGCAATGTGGCGAGACAAGAATAAACTAGTGGGTGCAGCGGACATTTTGCCGCTTTAAGGCGATGCAACAAACGGCCGCTTGATTTTCCCAACTAGGTCGTTTTATTTATTTTCCATACCTGTGAAAAGTGAGTTGCGATGGACCCGGTTTCTATTGGATTGGCCTTGGGTCCCCTGGGCCTTTATCTGCTCTACATAGGAAAAATCAATTTGTTTCATCATCCAGTGCTTCTGAATGGCACTCGGGATATTTTTGTACTTGGTGCCGGCCTTTCGGGGATGATTTTTGTCGGACCCTATCATCTGCTCATGCCACCGGCGGCGATGATCCGTTTTGGTACACTCGTGTGGCTATTGCTTGCTGTCCTCTATGCACTCTGTCTGATTCTATTATCAAGTAAGCTCTACCCTCGTTTGATAATCTATAACATGACAGAACAGCAGTTGCGGCCAGTGCTGACGACCACGATGCATCGTCTGGGATGGGATCATCGATGGGATGAAAATGTACTCACAATTTTAAATCATGGAATACAACTGGAAATGGATTTCTTTTCGCCACTAAAAAATATCACGCTTAGGCGGACTTCCGCTCTACAGAGTCGCGGCAGTTGGCAACGCCTTGAACACATCCTGCGAGCCGAGTTGCAGCTTGTCCAAGTGGAGCCAAATCGACCCGGCAAACTTCTGTTCTGGGGGGGCGTGCTCATCCTTAGTGGCTGTGGCATGTGGATTATTTTCGATCCAAGCCAGCTCGTGTACTCAATTTTTTAGATTTTGTGCGTCTCACCCGCGAGAATTTTTTCGCGCATGGCAGAGGGCTGCGGAGACAGGGAGTCGCATCGTTTCATATTCCTGCATAGCAATCACCCCGGTCACAGGGGCCAAAATACGCACGGGTTTTGAGCCGCTCGGCAAAGTTCGTGCCGCCAAAATGTCAGATATTACAGCCGTTCACTTGACTCTTTCTCCCTTAACGACTCGTAGAAATAGCTGTCAAAACGGTCTGTGAGGGAGGATAGCAATGCTGGCGAACGCCCATTGGCAGGCAAAGGATCATTCTAAACCGTTTTCTACCAAGGGATTTCGTCGCCCCTTGACGTAGGGGCGCGCCAAGATTTAACCTGCTTTTCGGATATCGATTGGCCTTGCGTGCCTCACAGGCACTCCTATAATCCGACGAATTTCCTTCTGGCCCGCATCTGTCGGCTTGCCTGACCTGCATGTTGTGGCAAGTGTATGAGGTGTTATAGAAAGCGATTTTTATGAGTTGCAGGCGGGTGTAGCTCAGTTGGCAGAGCACAACGTTGCCAACGTTGTTGTCGTGGGTTCGAATCCCATCACCCGCTCCTTATTTTGATTTTGTTTGTTGACAATGTACTACTGGACAAGCCAATTGGTTGGTCGACTGAGCGATCAGCCCATCTTGCCCTTAATATTAACACCATAACTTCACCTGCTTCAGCATACCGATGACCAACGAAGATTTACAAGAAACACCCGAGCCCGATGTTGAACAGGAAGCAACATCCACTAACTTACATTTGGATGTTCAGATCGAGAGCCCGAGTGCATGCCAGCGGCATATTACAGTGACCGTTGCGCGTGAAGATATCGATCGCTACTTCGATGATGCATTTAGTGAAATGATGCCAACAGCTGCCGTGCCTGGCTTTCGTGTCGGGCGAGCACCCCGCAAGTTGATCGAGGCGCGATTCCATAAAGACGTAGCGGATCAAATCAAGGGATCTCTATTGCTCGACAGTATGTCGCAGGTGAATGAGGACCATGACCTTGCGGCAATTAGCGAACCAGATATTGATTTAAGTGCTGTCGAGGTGCCCGATGAAGGCCCTATGACCTTTGAGTTCGATCTCGAAGTTCGTCCGGAATTTGATTTGCCGAACTGGAAGGGTCTTAAAATCGAACGGCCCACAGCGGAATTTACTGACAAGGATGTTGACGATCAATTGAATCGAGTCTTGGCAAATCATGGCCGGCAAGTTCCTACCGAAGATCCCGTTGCCCGCGGAGATTATATCACCACAGCTATTTCAGTCTCACACGGCGACGTAGCCATTCAGGAAAAGGCGGAGCGGACTGTCTGTGTCCGAAAAACCCTTAGCTTTCGTGATGGCAAAGTCGAAAACTTTGACCAACTGGTGGAGGGTGCCAAATCGGGTGAGACACGGAAGGCCAAAATGGATCTCGTTGAGGACGCACCAAATCAAGATCTTGCCGGCAAAGAGGTTGATATTGAGTTTGAGATTCTCGATGTCAAAACGTTTGAATTGCCTGAAATGACTCCCGAATTTCTCGGACAGTTGGGTGATTTTGAAACCGAGGCCGATCTGCGGGATGGTATTAAGGATAGTTTGCAGCGTCAGGCCGAATATCAGCAACAACAGCGCGCAAGACAGCAGATTACCGAACTGCTGACCACCGCTGCTGAGTGGGAGTTACCCCCCGAGATGCTCAAGCGACAAAGTGGCCGGGAGTTGGAGCGAAAAGTCATGGAGCTCCGTCGGAACGGATTTCCAGAAGACGACATCCAGGCTCACGCTAATGAATTGCGACAGAATAGCCAGCAGACGACAGCAACCGCATTACGTGAGCACTTCATTCTCGAGCGTATTGCCGAAGAAGAGAATGTGGAGGCGGGTGAAGAGGACTACGATCGGGAAATTGGCTTGATTGCTATGCAAACGGGAGATACACCGCGACGTGTTCGAGCGCAAATCGAAAAACAGGGACTCATGGATAGCCTGCGAAATCAGATTGTCGAGCGGAAGGTGATCGATTCAGTCCTTGAGCATGCCAAATTTAAGGATGTAAAATTCGAGCCCGGTGGGGGTGATGTTGAGGCAGTTGATTTGGCTGTCGGCGGTGGTGAAGAGTCGGATATTCCTGTTGCCACTCACGGAGAGCAAGAGGAACTGACCGCCCCTAAAGATCATACTTAAGAGATATTTCTCTTACTAAAAATACACAGTGGAAGGAAACAACATTCAACAAGACGGGTAGGCACTGCATCGTCTCTGTTTGAGTGGTTTGCCACGGAAGGATATTGGATGACTGATTTCTTTGGTTCTCTGGATCATTTGGCCGCTAGCTCTCTGGCGCGACCGATAGCCAATCCCCAATTGAATCGCGATTACCAGCGCCAGCGACAAATGACGCTCGGTGATCTACTTTTGGAGAACCGAATTATTTTCTTGCAGGGGGAAATTCACGACGGAAATGCCAATGAAATGGTAATGAAAATGCTCTACCTGCAGAGCGAAAACCGTCGCAAAGATATCAATTTCTATATCAATTCTCCAGGGGGGAGTGTCAGTGCCACGTTGGCTATTTACGACACCATGCAAATACTCTCTTGCCCCGTTACTACCTACTGTGTTGGGCTCGCGGCCAGCGGCGGGGCTGTTTTATTAGCGGGTGGGGTGGCCGGCAAGCGTTACATGCTCCCCCACGCCAAAGTCATGATCCACCAGCCTTACGGTCAGGTGGGGGGCCAAGTTTCAGATATTGAAATCCAGGCAGATGAAATTCTCAAAACACGCGAAGTCCTTAATAAGGTGCTCAGCGAACATACCGGGCAGAGCATCGAGCAGATTGCGAAGGATACCAATCGGGATTATTACATGACGGCCGACGAATCCAAGGCGTATGGTATCGTTGACGAAATTATTACCAAGCCGATTAGCGACGAAGATGAGGAAGACGACTGAGGCTTCCACTAGATACTTTGACTGAACAAAAATATAAAAATTTGGAGATTGTTCGCTGATGCCACTGATCCCCTATGTCATTGAAAAAAGTGGTCGCGAAGAGCGGGCGATGGACATTTATAGCCGTCTGCTCAAAGATCGAATTGTGTTTCTCGGGTCGGGTGTGAATGACGAAGTGGCCAATGCCATCGTGGCCCAAATGCTGTTTCTCCAGTCGGATGATGCAAAAGGTGATATCCATTTTTACATCAATTCGCCTGGCGGTAGCGTGACCTCCGGCCTCGCAATTTACGATACCATGCAATTGGTAACCTGTGATGTGGCAACCTATTGCATTGGTCAATGTGCATCGATGGGAGCGATCCTGTTGGCGGCAGGCACTGAAGGCAAACGCCACGCATTGCCCAATTCGCGAATTATGATTCATCAGCCACTCGCTGGCATGGAGGGGACTGCCGAAGATATTCTGATTCACGCTAAGGAATTTAAAAACACCAAAAATCGACTCAATCAGATATTGCTCAAACACAGCGGACAACCGCTAGATCGTATTGAGGAAGATACGGATCGTGATCGATTTATGGAGCCCGAGGAAGCATTAAAGTACAAATTAATTGATCGCATAATAAACTGCATGGATGCGGAAGCGAGATAACCATGATGAGCTGGCAAGGATTGCTTAGCCTATTGGTCCTCACTGTATGGACTATGGGATGTTCGACTCCCCGTGGCACGGAGGCCCTTGAACGGGAACTCCGCTATCAGGAGGACATGATCTACCAGCTTCAAGATTACATCGAGACCTATAAATCGTACTTAGATGAATGTCGCCAGGAAAATCAGGCATGCCATCAGAAAAGTGGTGTCGCTGGTCAAAAGCACTCCCCGTTTGGAAGCGAACGCAAATCGGATGATGTTCAATTAGTGCCCCCCGCCGTCAAATTACCTGGCAAGATCAAGCCTCCAAAAATCGAATTGCCGGATATTGAACAAGGTTCACTAAATCAGCTTAATGGTGGGGGCTCTTCTGACGCTGTCATGGCACAGCTCATTGATAGCGAATGGGCTTATCCACTGCCCGACAAGGTCACTCTGGCTCGATATCAAGAATCGATTGTGAGGCATTCTGCCGTGCCCACGCCGCTGATGGGCAATCTGCCGGTCGATCCGGTCATAAATAGTCTAGCCCTAGGACAAGAGAACGTTGGTGTGTATGCCGGGGAGCCTGATAGTGGGGGTATCTGGGTCCTGTTGGAGCCACGCAATGCAATCAACCAAGTAGTTCGGCCAGCTGGGGAGCTGTCGGTAGCGGTCCTTAACCCGAAGGCGTACTCGGAAAAACAGGCCCGTTTTGCCAACTGGAAATTTTCTCCGGAGCAGATGGAGATGATTACCAAGGGCATGCCCCCCGGAGAGGGCTTGCTTTTGGAGCTTCCCTGGACAAACAAACCATCGGAACAAAAAGTATTGCATCTTTATTTGCGGCTGATCACCCCCAATGGAGATCGTCTGGTGGCCGATCATCTCATTGATGTTTCACAAAACTCGTCAAATCGGGCTTTCGGTAGCGAAAGCACAAGTGGCGCGTGGACGAAAAGGACCCGGCCACGGCCTCGTACCTTTACTGCGGCGATCCCTATCTCAAGCGATAAGCCGGATGCGGCACACACACCCAACCCTGGTCATGTGGCGCCTGCCAGCGGCGCTGAAAATCGCAAATCAGCCGCGTCGTGGAATCCACAATCAACCTACAGAAAACCAGCCCGAAGAAAACGACCCGAGTGGAGCCCAAATCGCTGACGAACAAAAGCCTTTATAGCTGGCCCATACGTTCGACCAGATCGACCGTGCGGCAACTATAGCCCCATTCATTGTCGTACCACGATACAACCTTCAGCAGATTACCGTCGATAATCTGCGTAAAATCAGCCGCAAAGATAGAGCTGTGTGGATCCCCAATAACATCGGATGACACAATGGGGTCTTCGGTGTAACAGAGAATCCCCTGGAGGCGACCTGCTGCTGCTTCTTTGATGGTCTGATTCACCTCCTCTTCGCTTGCTGATTTTCCAAGCAATACAGTAAGGTCTACCACACTTCCGGTCGGGACTGGTACTCGAAATGCGATCCCGGTCAACTTTCCCTTGAGTTCAGGAATGACAAGGCCCACTGCCTTGGCTGCACCTGTTGATGTGGGAATAATATTCTGAGCTGCTGAGCGCGCACGATAGAGATCCGAGTGTGGCAGATCGTGAAGCCGCTGGTCGTTGGTATAGGCATGCACCGTCGTCATAAGGCCTTTTTCGATACCAAAACAATCATTCAGGACTTTAGCCACCGGGGCAAGACAGTTGGTGGTACAACTCGCGTTTGAGACACATTTCTGTTCCGCTGTAAGTTTGTCATCATTGACACCCATTACGCAGGTTAGATCCGCTCCATCCTTGGCGGGCTGGGAAAGCACAACCTTTTTTGCCCCCGCGGCAAGGTGGGTGTCGTAACCGGGCTTGCTGTCGGTCGCACGAGAGGCAAAGACCCCGGTACTCTCTACAACCACATCGACGCCCAATTCGCCCCAAGGAAGATCTGCCGGATTTCGCTCCGCAAGGGCCTTTAGAGAGTGGCCATTGACGATCAACGCATCATCATTGTAGTCGACGTCGCCCTGGTATCTTCGATGGGTACTATCGTATTTTAACAGGGTCGCTAGGGTGCGATTGTCCGTCAGATCATTGACAGCAACCACCTCGAAACAATCGGGGCGGGCCATCATAATTCGAAACACAAGGCGACCTATACGGCCAAATCCATTGATTGCAACACGAATCGACACGGCGACTCCCCCTCTCAAATTAATCTTGGAAACGCAAAGGCGGGTCTATAGTGACCACTGTCCCGATACTCCACCAGGGCAATTGGCTTGTCTGACGGTGTTAGCGAAGATATCGTAAGAACCGACAAGAAGCCGGGTATTATAATGGCAGGGGATGTTACCAGCCAGGGGTGGTCCGCGCAAGTCATTTTTGGAATACCACGTCATTGGCGCCTAGGATTTTATAAGGAGACTGTCCTGTGTCGGAAGAGCTTACAAAACTGAAAGCAACGGTCGATCAGTTGCACGACAAATTGGGATCCATGGATAACGTCGATGAGGAAGTCCGCCATTTGCTTGAGGGCGCGGTAGAAGATCTACATCAAATCCTTGATCCATCGAAAGAGCCATCCGGTAATCGTGGCGAGCAACACGCTTCGATTGCTCAGCGACTATCGGAAGTGGCACTCCATTATGAAGGTCGGCATCCCGATCTTTCAAATCTCCTTGGTAGTATGGTTGATATACTAAGCAACATGGGTGTTTGATCCTTGCTCAGTTCTTATTTCGTGGTGAAGACAAATGGGTGGTGTTTTTGGTGGTGCAGAGAACCAGGATCTCGACATGGGGGTCCGCGAGCAGCTCGTTGAGGATTGCCTGTCGCGCTTGCAGGATGCTCACGAAGAGGCCCTCCGGACAGACATATCGGATCCTGTTCTGTTTTTAATTGACTGCGAAGATCGTGTCGGTGCGACGATTGCGCGGAGCTGGGAAGGAGATGATGCCGTCGATTCAGCAATCCTTGCCAATGCCGAGTGCGAGCATGGGGAGCGGGAGACAGAGAAGCGGGAGACAATAGCAACGGTTCTAACGCGAGCTATCTCCTTCGAAGAAAGCCGGCGGCTTGTTCCCGAGCTGTTCCCCTACCTTGCAATCTCATTCCAACAGCCTCCACCAAAAGGCCGTTTTTTGGTGATTGTTGTCGCTAATGGGGGGAGTGCAACCTTCTTTGCTCCTTTTTCCTGACCATTATCTACAGATCGTCTCGCCCGCTATGCGTATGCAGGAAGGACCCTCAAGAGGTGTTGTGGAGCCGCTCTCGCAGGAGCGCGGAGAATCCCAATTTGCGGGCGTCCCAAACGCCTCTTTTCGGTCGTGGGCCGTTGTGAGAAAGGCCTCAAAAAGGTATATTCAATTGCTGTGAAAACATGGCTTCTGATGGGTAACTAGTTGGTGTCCCGGGACCTTTTCACGGTGGCTCTATTCCACCTTTGGGACGCTACGAAAGGACTACTTCTTGGCTAAGGATTCCGATTCCCCAACGCCCGATGATGCGGGTCCCCAGGATTCTGAGAATGGCGACTCCGCCCCTATTGTTGGAACGTTGATCGATGTTGCCATCGAAGAAGAGCTGAAAAATAGCTATTTAACCTATGCGATGAGCGTGATTGTCAGTCGCGCGCTACCCGATGTTCGCGATGGACTCAAACCATCACAGCGGCGCATCTTGGTTGCAATGAATGACCTGAATTTGAGCCCCGGGGCTGCTCGCGTCAAATGCGCAAAAATTTCCGGGGATACCAGTGGAAACTATCATCCACATGGCGAAAGTGTCATTTATCCAACGCTCGTCCGTATGGCGCAAGAGTGGAATATGCGGCATGTCCTTGTAGACAAACAGGGGAACTTTGGATCGATCGCCGGACTGCCGCCCGCTGCAATGCGTTACACCGAGGCCCGGATGGCTTCGCCCGCGGCGCTCATGCTGGATGATTTAAATCTTGATACGGTCGATTACCTTCCAACCTACGATGAGCGACGAACAGAACCGACGGTGCTACCGTCCAAATTTCCAAATTTGCTTGTCAATGGTTCAAATGGAATTGCTGTCGGTTACACCACTTCCATCCCACCGCACAATTTGTCTGAAATTTGTGACGCAATCGCTCGAGTCATCAGTGATCCTGGAGTTTCTGTCGACGAACTTTTGGAGATGTGTCCGGGGCCTGATTTTCCCACTGGGGGAGTTGTCTGTGGACGCACAGGAATCCGGCGTGGATACCATACAGGGCGAGGCAAGTTCACTCTACGGGCCCGGGCGGACATTGAAGAGTTCAAAAAGGGCCGGATGCGGATTATTGTCCGTGAGATTCCTTATCAAACAGCACGGGATCGCATTGAGGAAAATATTGCGGCACTCGTTAACAGTGGTCGGATTGAAGGCATCTCGGGAGTTCGCAATGAAAGCGATCTCAAAGAGCCTGTTCGTTTGATCATCGAGGTTAAACGTGACGCGGACCCCGATGTTGTACTCAATCAGCTTTATCGTTTTTCCCAGTTACAGGTCACCTTTTCTTTAAACTTTCTTGTTCTGGTGGATGGTAAACCCCGCCAGATGTCTATTAAGCGGTTGATCGAGGAATACATTCGCCACCGGACCGAAGTCATCCGACGACGCACGCAGTTTCTGATGGCGAAAGCGCGTTCCCGTAAACATACCGTTGAAGGCTTGTTGTTGGCGCTCGCCAATATCGATGAAGTGGTGAAGGTCATCCGTAATAGTGGAACGCAGGCGCAGGCCAAAGAGCGGCTGATGCAAATCGAATGTCCTGCGGCACTGCTTGAGCGGGCCCTGGGACAAAGAGGCTTTACCGCTTTTCAGGAGGAGCGTGGAGAAGCGGGCTCCTATACGCTGACTCCGGTCCAGGCCGATGCCATTCTCAAAATGACGCTAGGCCAGCTGGTTAATCTTGAACAAGAGCGCCTTGGGGATGAACACCAAAAGCTTCTTAACAATATCGCCGAGTATTTGGAAATTTTGTCAGACCACAGCAATCTTCTCAAAATTGTCCGCGATGATCTCGCGGAACTGAAACGCAAACATGGAGAACCGAGGCGTACACAACTATCTGGCGAAGAGATCGGTGATGTTGATCTGGAAGATTTGATTACTGAGGAGACCATGGTTGTCTCCATCAGTCACAGTGGTCGCATTAAGCGGACACCGGCAAGTGTCTACCGCTCACAACGGCGGGGCGGCAAGGGCCTCAAGGGTGCAAAAACTGAGGATGAGGATCCCATTGAACACCTGTTTGTTGCCAGCACTCATGCATACCTTTTGTTTTTCACCAACAAGGGTCGGGTCTATTGGCAAAAAGTGTATGGGTTGCCTCAATTGGGGCGTGACAGTCGCGGGCGGGCGGTGGTCAATTTATTAAATTTAAACCCGGAGGAAAAAATTGCGGATTGTCGTGCCGTTCGCGATTTTGATAAGCCGGGCCACTTTCTAATGATGGCTACCGCCAGAGGGCTGGTGAAAAAGACCCCACTCGAGGCCTACAGTCGGCCCAGACAGGGTGGAATTATTGCGATCAACCTCCGCGAGGGGGATGAGCTTGTAGATGTCGTGGTGACCAAGCCGGGCGATGAAGTCGTCCTCGCATCGGCCGGTGGCATGAGCATTCGTTTCAAAGAATCGGATGTTCGATCGATGGGCCGCAATTCCATGGGGGTCAAGGGTATTTCATTGTCTGCGGGAGACCCATTGGTGGGGATGGTGGTGGTTGATCCACAGGCAACGCTACTTACAGCTTGTGCTAATGGATATGGCAAGCGGACGCTCTTTGGTCTTGGTGAGAGCAGTTCGGCCAATCAGGCCGAAGGCGAGGACGAGGAAGCAGATGAGACCAGTTCCACAAGTCGATATCGCATACAGCGGCGGGGGGGCAAGGGTGTGCGGGATATCAAAACAACAAAACGAAATGGTCCGGTGATTGGAATTACCCGTGTCACCGATGGTGACGAGGTAATGATTATGACCCGGCGTGGGAAAATCCAACGCATTGCAGCAAGTGACGTAAGTGTGATCGGAAGAAATACACAGGGTGTCCGAATCATGTCGATTGGCGCGGATGATTCTCTGGTGGCCGTTGTTCGCGTTCCCAAGGAAGAAAATGGTGAGGAGCATCAAGAAACTGCCTCGCCGAGCATCTCCGAAGAGCAAGCAGATCGATCTGAAAGCGAGAATGTGCGAACAGAAATGGATCCGGACGCGGACAATAAATAAACCCTTGTGAGTTGCCCCTCCAGACGCTCGAGCCACACTGACTCGCTTTGCCAAGTTTCTTGTACCCTAAGCCCTTTTGGAAATGACCATGACGCGTCGCGCGCTGATTACGGGAATTACCGGGCAGGACGGGAGTTACTTGGCGGAATTCCTTCTGAAAAAGGGTTATGAAGTTCACGGGATTGTTCGTCGTGCCAGCCATGAACAACTGCAGCGACTCGTGGATATTCTGCCTCGCATTCAACTCCATCAGGCGGACCTGTTGGATGAGACATCTCTTTTGCGAGTTTTGCACAAAACAGAACCCCAAGAGGTTTATAATCTTGCCGCGCAATCATTTGTTCCAACGAGTTGGACGCAGCCTCTGTTCACAGGCGAAATAACTGGTCTGGGGGTATTGCGAATGCTGGAAGCCGTCCGACAACATAACGATCGCGTGCGGTTTTTTCAAGCAAGTAGCTCCGAGATGTTCGGCCAGGCTACCGAGGAACCCCAAACAGAAACCACCTCACTCTCGCCACGGAGTCCGTATGGCTCGGCAAAGGCATATGGGCACTTCATAACAATCAATTACCGCGAAAGTTACGATATGTTCGCGGTTAGTGGCATTTTATTTAACCACGAATCACCACGTCGGGGTTTCGACTTTGTGAGCCGAAAAATTACGCGCGCCGTTGCCAGCATTAAACTTGGCAAACAAACAAAGGTGCAATTGGGCAATCTCGATGTGTATCGGGATTGGGGATATGCTACAGATTTTGTTGAAGCCATGTGGCTGATGCTCAACGCAGAGAATCCTGAGGACTATGTCATTGCGACAGGTAAAAAACATTCGGTACGCGAATTGGCAGAAATCGCTTTTAGCCATGTAGGGCTAAGTTGGGAAAATCATGTAGAAATCGACCCCCAATTATATCGGCCAGCCGAAGTTTGTGCTCTATGTGGAAATTCAGATCGAATCCGGGCCCGACTCGGCTGGGAACCTCAAGTTTCGTTTGAGGCCTTAATTCGCATGATGGTGGATGCGGATCTTGCCATGCTTACTCGCGAGGAAATCTGAGTCCACAGAGACAAAATACTCATGTGCATCTGGTGGACATTCCTCTTAAATGGTTATCATACCACTCGATGGGCACGACATTCCTGCCAAAAAGTGGGTCGTTAAATGAAGATTGCTGTCATTGGAACAGGGTATGTAGGACTTGTCACGGGAACTTGTTTTGCCGAGAGCGGCAATGATGTTTCCTGTGTTGATATCGATCAGACAAAAATTGACCGCCTCCAAAATGGTGAGGTGCCAATCTACGAGCCTGGGCTGGGTGAATTGATCGAGAGAAATATTGCAGCGGGACGGCTCCACTTTACCGCTGATGCCGTCGTCGTGGTTCCCTCCGCGCAGCTCGTTTATCTTGCGGTTGGAACTCCCATGTCCGAAACTGGGGCGGCAGACCTTTCAGCCCTATGGGGTGTCGTCGATTCCATTGCCCCACACCTCAATGAAAATGCCATCGTTGTTACCAAGAGTACCGTACCGGTCGGGACCAACGCCGCAATCTACGCACAGCTGAAGGAGCGTACGGGGCGGGAGTGTCGGGTCGCCAGCAACCCGGAGTTTCTCAAAGAAGGGGCTGCTATTGATGATTTCATGAAACCCGATCGCGTCGTTGTTGGCGTGCGCAGCAACGAGGACAGCAAAATATTGGCTGAGCTGTATGCTCCGTTTTTAAGAACAGATAAACCATTTCTATCGATGTCTCCCGAAAGCGCAGAGATGACAAAGTATGTTGCCAACGCGATGCTGGCAACGAAGATCAGCTTTATCAATGAGGTGGCAAGCCTGTGTGCAAAGATGGAAGCAAATATTGATGACGTGCGACGGGGTATCGGACATGACAGCCGTATCGGATTCTCTTTTCTCTTTCCGGGAGCCGGTTATGGGGGCAGCTGTTTTCCCAAAGACGTGCGAGCCTTGGAGCATATGGCAAAGAGTCGTGGTATCGATCCGCAAATTTTACAGGCCGTCGATGAGGTGAATGGAAAACAAAAAAAAGTGGTTCCTCATTTGATATCGAAATATTTTGACAACAACCTGGTAGACAAAAAGATTGCTGTATGGGGCCTTGCTTTCAAACCAAAAACAGACGATATCCGAGAAGCACCCGCTTTGGTTCTCATCGATCATCTGCTCGAGAATGGGTGCCAAATCGTTGTCCATGATCCTGAAGCAATGGCAAATGTATGCGAGGTGTATGGGGACCGTTTGACCTACAGCGACCGACTCCTTGACACTCTTGATGGGGCCGATGCCCTGGCGGTGATGACAGAGTGGGGTGAATTTCGTACCCCCGACCTTGCAGAGATGCGGGCGAGGATGAAAACGCCCGTTATTTTCGACGGACGGAATATCTTCAACTGCGAACAAATGCGTGCAGCGGGTTTCTGTTACTACTCGATTGGCCGCCCGCGCGTATTGTCCTGATCTCTGACGATACACTTGCGGGACATTCTAAGCGTACCGCTTGGCAAGTTGGCGCGCAATTGCGGCAAGCTTATTCCGGCACGACTTGGGAATAAGTACCTCGGCATGCTTACCTAGCGACAAGACCCGGGGAAGGATTTCTTCTTCGTAGGCCGCTGGAATCTCGATAAGCAGTGAACCGTCCTTTTGTTTTGAAAGTTGTTGCTTTGGATGCTGTAATATTTCGGCACCTAGTTCTGCTTTTTCGGCCGAGATCTGGATGCGGAATTTTTTGGGTTTTGCATTCCGAAAAATACCTATGCTGTT
>JASMGX010000260.1 GCA_030751095.1 Pirellulales bacterium
CCCAAAGGGGATGCCCTTGCTGGTACGTGATTTTTTTAGCCGGTTGCGGACCAAAATAACCGAACCCCCCACCATATTCTCCAAGTTGAGAAAACACCTGTCCGCTCGTAGTATGGAACAACTTTCCCGCACCCATTACCTGATATCCCTCGCGGGCGTAACGGGCGGGCAGCGTGATCTGCTCGCGGGCAACCGGCGAAGCGTCAATGCCCGGGTTGAGAAAATAAATCCCGGAAGAAGAGGGCAATAGGGATGTCATCAAACTGGCACGCGATGGCTGGCAAACGGGGGCCTGACAGTGTGCATTGGCAAATAGCGTACCCCGCGCCGCAAGTGCATCGATATTCGGAGTAAGGGCTTGTGGATGTCCCTTTAAACAACCGACCCAATCATTTAAATCATCGATCGCGATGAGCAAAATATTCGGCCGCACCTGGGCAGCCGAAAAAGCACTGTTTGGGATCGAGAAGAAGAGAATCAGAGAGATGTTCAACGGACGAGAGACTATTCGGCCAAGAAAACACATTGCGTGACACCTTAATCTTTTCCCATAACAATGTCTAAAAATCCGGTTCCCGGCTTGATCCAGGGATAACAGTCTTCGTGAGGCACCACGCACTCAATCACATATGGCCCATTTGCGGCGATCATTCGCTGCATCGCAAGCGGGAGTTCTGTTTTTAGGCTTACGCGTTCAGCTTCAACACCATACGACTGAGCATTCGCCACAATATCCATATCTGCAACACCATTGACGTGATCGATCACACCAACATTATTGCCGCCAAACATATGCGTGGTCCATTGCCGCACAATACACTGGCCTCCATTATTAATAACCATCACTTTAATGGGTAGGTTGTAGCGGGCAGCAGTGCGCAATTCTGGACCACATGCATAGTATCCCTCATCGCCCTCTATGGAAATTACCAACCTCTCCGGTGCGGCGAGTTGAGCACCTATCGCCTGGGATATTCCAGAACCGAGCGTTCCTATTCCCGCGCTGGTCACAAAGGACCTAGGACCTGTTATGGCAATCCTCTGGGCGGACCACATCTGATGGTTGCCGACGTCGGTAACCACAATTTTATCGGCATGATCATGCTCTGTTAGGTCGTTGATTGTTTCAAGAACATGAATGATGTCCAGCAATTCGGAATTGTGGTGTTCGCTTTTTGGTGGGGGGCTCTCTCGTTGCCATTGTTCGATTTGTCGTCTCCAAGAGTCAATCTGAATCTTCTTGGGATCCAGATATTCTAACAAGTATCGGACAACATCACCCGCATCACCGAGCACGTTGAGTTTGCTCGGCTTGAGGGCATCGGCCTTGTAAAATTGTGTTTCCTCCGAATCCACATGAACAAGTGCTGTACGGTCCTGGGCTTGTGGGGCAAAGAGCGTGGGGTTCCCCACTGCCCGATCGTCATATCGAGCGCCGAGCGCGAAAATGAGATCGGCATGATGTGCCGCAGCACTCGAAGCATAAAGACCGTGCATTCCCAGCATGCCCAGATTGTATTGGTAACTTGACAGAACAGCCGATTTTCCGGGGAGCGTGTGAATGACAGGCAGTTTGGTTTTTTCGATTAATTCATGAAATTCGTCATGCACTGCGGCGAGTGCAAGGCCGTAGCCGGCCATGAGTACCGGGGTGTCTGATTGGTAGAGCAGTGAAATCGCACGATCGAGACTTTCGGTATCCAGTTCTGGTTTTTGTACAAAGCTGTGGTACGACTTGATTTTTTCGCGACAGGCATGAATGTCTGCTGGTGCAAACTGTACATCTTTTGGGAGATCCCATAACACGCTGCCCGGTTTGCCGCTCATGGCGGTCCCTAAATCGCGTGGGACCGATTCAAGGAGTTGGTCGATACTTTTTACCAGCCTCGCCGATTTTGTTACCGGACGCACGACTTCAATAATATCGGTACCCTGAAAGGCGTCGGTACCGATCAGTTCTTGCGGAACTTGGCCAGCGATCATCCCAACAGGGGCACAATCGCGGGTGGCGTCCGCCAGCGCAGTGACCGTATTGAGGCCCCCTGGTCCTGAAGTTACGATGCCCACTTGGGGCGTCTGGCTAATTTTCGCCATTCCAAGTAGGGCGAACGCCAAGCCTTGTTCGGTTTTAAAAAACACCTGTTTAAGAATGCGGCTCACGCGATCCATGGTCGGCATGATCTGCCCACCCTGTAGCGAAGGAACCACTTCAATCCCCTGTGCACGGAGTATGAGCGGCACCAGCGATGCACCAATCACCGGTGCCTTTTCCTGGTCGGCAAGAAGTTTTTCTGTCAGTTCATCAATAACCGCTGTTTCCATTAAATATCCCGCCGGGTCAGAAACTGTACATTGTGGTGTCTCGGTGAAAAATACGAACTACTTATTTTTACCGGTCGCTTGTCGATATAAAGATTCCAACTCGTTTATCGGCGAGGGAGAACACTTTTATTTTTCAGACGGCGACGCGGCTGAGGCCTGTGTGAGGAGGCACCATCGGCCAATATTTCCCCCGCACCAACATCAACAAACCCGTGGGTTTTTGGATGGTTGTGGCAGTGGATCGCGATAACATTATCTCCAACGTGCAACGATTGTTGAGCGGCACTTGAAAGCGACAATATTCGATAGTGGTTGTCCGCACCCGGAAGCGACTTTAGTTGATGTCCATTCACATACGCCTCTGCCGCGTCGTCATGGTAGACGAACAGTACCACTTTTCCCTCCGGCAAACTGTCTAGAACAATGGTGCGGCGAAGCCAAATGTCATCCGTTTTCCAGGCAGTTCGTGGCATAACGTTCCAGGCACGCCCGCTGCCAAATCCACCAATACTCTCTCTCCAACTCGAATCATCGAACGTGGGGTCAAACCAGTTCCCTTTCGGCTCGTCGGTCGTATATTTGGCAAAAGTGACATGTTTTTGGGATGTCGGTGCAAGCATTTTCGCAGGAGGAGGTGTCTGGTAGACAGACCGATTGGCGGCGACTACTTCTGGTGATCCCAGTTTTACAACCTCTCGATCATACGTCATGAGTCCATTGACTTCCCCTTCCACATCTGTCGTTTGGGTATAGACGGCTGCCGAAAGACCCGGAAGTGCGATAAATGGGGTGAGTCGATCGATTAGTTTTACATAACCCTCTGCCAACTCTTGTTGATTTTTGAACGTACGATATCCCCAGTTGCGATCTTTTTGCCAGAGGTGGCCCGGCATCGGTAGTCCGAGAC
>JASMGX010000261.1 GCA_030751095.1 Pirellulales bacterium
AAATAAATAAAGTGATGGGCGCTTGCCTCCATACGTCATGTCTTTAAGTGTATGGGGGCTAATCGCTTTCTGTAAAGCATGTTGCGCTAGAAAGAACCATGCAAGTCCGCGCGTGCAGGTTGAGACAAAATGGCTATCTTCCCCGATCGCGACAGGTGCTGCAGACAGAACGCGTCGGACCTGAAGAATCAAAATCACGAAACATCGAAATGAAACGCTTCTTCCCGCAACGCGAGCATTCCTTCCAGGCATTCGGATCACTTTCAGCCTTTGCGTCGCGTTAAGGTGGTATAAAGTGTTTTTCGTCACCGGGCCTGAAGGGTTTTCCATCCTTCCAAGTAAGATCGCTCGCACAATGCATGCACTTCGGATACTCTCCCTCTAATCGCCCGCCGCAGCAGGGGCACTTGGGCATTTTATTCCGTCGTTCTTTTTGACGCCGTTCGCGATCTTGTTCGCGACGCATTGCCTGCAGTTCCGAACGGGATTTTTCGGAACTCGTATTGCCTTTTTGAAGGCTCTGCATCACCAACCAGAAAAGAAAGAGTGCCCCAAACGGAATGCCAAAGAGGGACGGTCGCTCCCAGAGACTTTCCGCAACTAAAACAGACAAATCAGCAGTAAAAACAGAAATCGCAGCTGTCATCGTCGCACCCTTAGGAAGAGTGGCTGTCCTTATGTTGCCTATTAGACACCAGCATCATTCTGGAATGAAGAGGGTGGGGGCTAGCGGCCAGAGTTGCTATTGTCTCATTTGCTCGATGCACATGCGCCGCGGCAGAAGCGCCAGAGTGAGGAGGACAAAGAGAGAAGAGGACAAAGAGTGAGGAGGGCAAAGAGTGAGGAGGACAAAGAGTGAGGAGGACAAAGAGTGAAGAGGGCAAAGAGAGTGTGGCCGTCTCCGGTGGCCCCGCCCACGGCCGAAGCATCCGGTAATCCGGCTGCTTCAGTCCGCGCGGGCTAAGGGCACTCTTTAGGGAGACCAATGTTGGGTTAGTGTTGCGAGAGGAGGGTCAAGTGGACCGGCAACTGCTCATAGGCCAGTGCGGTCGCCATGCTCCCCCTATCGGTGAGCGTCTGTAGTTCACTACCGAGCCGACTCTCCTTTCCTGCTGCTCGCTCGGGCCGGACCTGCCAGCGACTCTGCTGCAGCTCCCCAATGTCCTGCTCGAGCTTCTCGGACGAAAACAGCTGCTCGCAATCGGTCAGCCTTCCCCGCTGCATCAGGCTCGAATGGATTTTCATCTTCCAGTAATGCCGGCAGGTCGCGGCTTGATCGAACAGATCGAGTGCATAGCTGTCCTCGCCAACCACGACTGCCACACCGACCGCATCGTCGGGACAGTGGGTCGACTCTAAAAAATCTTCCAGTTCGCTCCGCGAGATCTGCAGTAATTCTTCGTGGTCCGACGTTTCCGAGCAATACGCCCGCGCTTGTTGCACGTTCTCGATAGAGTCCCAGACCTTCATCTGGACGCTCACCGGCTGCTGAGATAGTTTCGCCCGCTTCAGTTCCCGATGCACCGGCGCTGCAATGCAGTCGAGCGACGGGGCGAACGCCTCGGGGTGTGTCGACTCGGTTTGTGTCGCTTCGGGACGTGTCGACTCGGGACGGGGCGACTTGTGGTGCCAGCGGCCATGTTCGACACAACTGACCGGGAGCGGCATCTTCGTTTTTTTAGGAATCAGCACGCTCGAGTTGGACAGGCGGTTCTGTTTGCCACCGATCAGTAGATCCCCTTCGAGAATCAGCACCGGCATCTCGAGGTGGTTTGTTACCAGCAGCGTGGGGACCGAGCCTTCGCGGCTGACTTCTTCGACGACGAGTGTTTTATCGGCCATGGCCTTGGCAGCGAGAACATATTCAAGAGCCGGTTGATGGTCAGGTGCGGTTACGGCCAGGATTTGACAGGGGCCGAGCGAGGCAACCAGCTTGAGTTCCATTTCCGGAAGCGGCAGGCTCGTTTCGTAGCGGCGGTTTCTAAGGTCGAGGCGGTTTTTAAGGTCGCGGCATTGTTTAAGAAGGTCTTGGAATGTCTCGTTGCCGATTTCCCGGTCCCGGGAGTTTTCAAAATGCCTTTGCAATATCGCGTTGGCGATTGGCCCGTCGATCCCAAAATATTCTAGATGCTCTTGCAATGTCTCTTTGGGTGTGTGTTTACCCACTGCGTTTTGTTTTAGATACTTTTGCAATGCCTCTTTGGCCATTCGCCGGGCCAACGCGGCATCATCGAGAACAGCTTCTGATTCCTGGTTTTCGTATTCACTCATTCAGTTCTCCTTGATTAACAGAGACCATTTTCACCGAGCAAGCCATTTTCACTGAGCAAGCCAGAGACCATTTTTACTAGAGCAGGCCATTTTCACTGAGCAAGCCAGAGACCATTTCCTCTAAAGCAATCCATTTTCACTAAAGCGAGTCAGTGGCTCTTCTCCCCCCGCCCTGCAATCAGTAGACGAGGGCGGGGGGCTGTTTGTTCGAATCATTTTGCGTGCCGAAAAATTCGACCTCTACACGCTTTACGCATGCCTGTGGCCGCTGGCCAAAAAAATGACAATAATACACAAAAACTACGCGTTTTTGCGGGAAACGGCGACAACCGATCCGAAGTAAGCTGCCAGGTGAATGTTTCGGTGCATCCGGTCATAGCATCGGCAGCACCTTCACGTTGTATGGCGACTTTTAGTTTCGTTGCCACCGATCCGTTTAGAGTTCAGAGTCTCTACGTTTCCGCTCGCATCGCCTAATTTCGGCCAATTTTTGGAGCGCTCGATACAGGGGCGTATCGATCGGCATGCCGCCCCGTTTGTTGTACTGTGCTTTGAGGTATTCCCAGTATTTGCGTTGGCCTTCCGGATTGCCCATTCCTGTTTTCTTTGTCGTTTTCTTGTCTTCTTTTCCCATGGTTTTCTCCTTTGATGGTTCCATAGTGGTTCAAAAAATGCGTACATTCTCCGTCGTACGCTCTCTATGGCATCAAACAGAGCGGGCCCACATTTGGCTCGGGAGATTTTTGCTGAAAGGAGCTTTCTCCCTCGCCGCATCACCTTGCAGTTTGGCAAGGTTTGGCCTCGGCACCGTGATTTTTTCGTAGCGGAAAAAACTCGGTTGCCGCCCGGGTCCTACAAAAAATGGAGGCCACCCGGGACTCTTGATACTTGGTATTAATCTATACATTCATCCTCTGATTGTCAACAGCAAATGACGGCCGCCTGGAATA
>JASMGX010000262.1 GCA_030751095.1 Pirellulales bacterium
GGTGAGAAGCGAAACGATCACCAGGGTGGCAAACCCGAGAGGAATGGTGACGATTCCGGGTTGGCTGAAGGGAACAAGGGCTGCAGAAGCATCCAGCCCATAAACCTTCTCAAAGGTGTCGCCACTGAGCAGAATCCAGGCAAGTGAACTGACCATCCCCACCAGCACGCCAGCAATAATTCCCTGCCGGGTCACCCCTTTCCAGAACAGCAGCATCACCAGGGCTGGCAGGTTTGCAGAGGCTGCCACACTAAAAGCCCAACCGACCAGATAGCTCACATTCATTTGCTGAAAAACGATGCCCAGCGCGATTGCAATCGCACCGACAACGCAAGAGGCGATCTTGGCCACGCGGACCTGGGTTGCGTCGTCGAGGGGACGGGTGCGAAAGCTGGAGATCAAATCGTGGCTCACGGCACCTGCCGACGCAAGAATCAACCCGCTGACCGTACCGAGAACCGTGGTAAAGGCAATGGCTGAAATAACCGCAAACAGCCATTGGCTCATGCTTTTGGCCAACAGCGGGGCTGCCATGTTGCTGTCGGTTACATCGAGCGCACCGCTAGTCATGGCCCCGAGGCCCAAATAGAGCGTGAGAATATAAAAGAATCCGATGCTCGCAATCCCCACGATGGTACTCTTTCGGGCAGCGCTCACATCTTTCACCGTGTAGTAGCGAATCAGAATATGGGGCAGCGAGGCGGTCCCACAAAAAAGGGCAAGCATCAGAGAAAGAAATTCGATCTTTGCTAGTGGGTCATCACTTCGAATTCCCTTAAAGCGGGGGTGCTCCCCAGGCCTCAGTACCTGACTGCCGGGTGTCGGTTGCTGAAAATAAATGGTTGTGCTTTGCGCGGCATCGGCAAGTTTTTTCTTTCGCCAGAGGATAATCTCGCTGTTTTCAAGGGTGCTAAAAAAGGAGAGCGGACCCAGTGGACCGGTCTTTGACTTGTTGTCAGGCAAACGACTCACGCGACCGACCGGATAGAGTGTCGCCTCTCCCGGGTCTGTTCCTTTCGGCAAACCGGCGATGAGGACTTGACCATCTTGTCGTTTGGTGGTCATTTGCGCTTCGTGGAGCATGACCTTCTCGTCACCAACAGGCTCGCGACTCCAAACGGTAATCCGTCCACTTGCCTCGTCACGCGTGCGAACGAACGGTTGATCTTGCCACACTCCCTTGGCTGGAAGCATTGTTTGGCCTTGCAGCTCGGGCTGTGCTTCAAGTTCCGCACCAACATTTGTTTTCGAAAACGGACCGAGACTCATAAAGCGATGTGCAGCTTGTGGTTCGACCTCGAACCCACGATCGATAATCAACACCACGAGAACTGCACTAAAGACCACCAGCAGCGAGCCCTTGAGAAACTGGACCCAGGTTGTCGAAACCATCCCGGCAGTCACCACGATCAAAATCACCGTCACTCCGACGAGCAGCACGCCCACATAGTGGGGAAACCCGAGGAGTGGCCGGACCAAGGCTCCAGCTCCCACCATTTGGGGTATCAAATAAAAGATGCTTACAGCGAGCGTGCTGATCCCGGCGGCCAAACGAATGCCCCGCGAGCCAAATCGAGAATCGAGCGCGTCGGCAAACGTGAACTTGCCCAACCGCTTCATTGGCTCAGCCACGACGAATAGAGCGACAATCCAGCCGGCCAGATAGCCGATCGAATAGAGAAAACCATCGTATCCGTAGAAGGCAATCATCCCACAGATGCCCAAAAACGAGGCGGCCGAGAGATAATCACCAGCAAAGGCGATGCCGTTAACAAACCAGGGGATTTGCCCATGGGCGGCAAAATACCCTTTAGAAGACTTGGCCTGGCGGCCTAGAAAGAAACTCAGTCCGAGCGTCGCACCAACGAACAAAAAGAAAACGACGATCGCCAACGTAGAGGGTTGATCGGTCACGCCCGCTCCTCCGGAGGCTCATCCCGAGAAAAAATACCGTAGATCAAGGCAAGCACGAAGGCGACAAGAATCAAACCAAAACCATAAAGAATGGCTAAGTTGACGCCCCCGAGTGGTTGGACCTGCATCCAATCGGGGCGGAAGGCATTGATCAATACAAAGCCGCCGTAGAGGACGAGATAGATCGAAAAAAGAAAAAAACCAAGCCGGCTATGTTGTCTTTCCATCGTTCATCATCTCAAGTTTGCTAATGGAGGCTCGTGTATCAAAGAACAGAGGAAACAATCGACAATGCCAATATAATCTGTACTCTTAGAGCTTATGCCTGGAGACAAAATACCCGATCCATATTTGTCGATATTTCACGCAGTCGATCGGGGCCACCTCCTCCGACTTCCGCGGCACACCAACCAAAAAAGTTAATCTCTCGCAGTGCCTTACGGACATCGAGCCAATCAAGGTCACCCTCGCCGATTTTTGTAAATGTGTCATCGTTTCTGGAAAAACCCTTGGCGTCCAGCTTGACGATGCGGCGGCCCAATCTACGGATCCAGTTGCCCGTCGCACCATACTTCCAGTGATTTCCAATGTCGAACTGCATCCCGACCCAGGGGGAATCTATCTCATCCAGATAACGAATAAATGGATCGACCGATTGCGACGCATCTCCCCCATGATCGTATAGGAAGTGATTCCACACATTTTCAATCGCAATCACCACGCCCAGTTCTGCCGCGAGTGGCACAGCCTGAGAAATGTTTGCAATGGAACGCTGCCAGACTTCGGCGGCGGAGCCATCCTTACCATGTCCAACCACCAGGAGCGTGGTGTGTCCCCCGGCCGCTCGTGTCTCGCGGAGAGAAGATTTTAAATGTTCAAGGGCTGTAGCCCGTTTGGCAGGATCGGGATCGCTGTGGCGAATACTCCAGTGTGAGGAGATTACGGTTCCATCGACCTGCATCCCCGTGGCAGCACTCGCTGCACGCGTTTTCTTCACATCAAGGCCGGGGCAGTCCATCTCGACCCCGGTGAACCCGGCTGTCTTGGCCGCTCGAAACTTGTCCTCCAGAGACCCCTCCACTCCAATCATCCCCACCTTGAGTGTTTTATAGATCCGTCCTTGGAGCGAAACGGGGCAGGGATTTTCAGCGGCACCGGCCAGTAGTGGTGCCGAGGCGGCCAGCAGTGCTGAATGCTGAAAAAATCGACGACGCGTAAACACCCCGGATTTTAACATCAATAGTTCCTGAAAAATGGTGCGGGCAGATGACCAAAAACCGCCTTTA
>JASMGX010000263.1 GCA_030751095.1 Pirellulales bacterium
CATAAGCTCAGCACCGCAGGTGCGTATGCTCAAGGTTGATAATGGCGGCAATCGCTCGAAGGGCAAACCCCTCACTGATGAGCAGATACAGCAATTCATCGACGCTGCCCCCCTGGTCCGTAAGCATGACGCGGAGCGATGGCAGCGGTTTATTCGAGGGCTGGTGTTGAGTGGCCTGCGACTAGGTGAGGCACTGCGGCTATCGTGGGATGAAGAAAGCGATTTTTGTCTGGACTTCAGTGGGTTATATCCCTGTTTTAGAATCCACGGATCGGCTCAAAAGAACGGTAAGAGCCAGACATTACCACTTCATCCCGACTTTGAGCGGTTTCTCTTCCAAACACCAAAAGAACAACGCAAAGGGCTAGTGTTTGATCTCTCAGGCGAGCAAACCGCAACAGGACGTAACCTGTCCGATAAGCGTTGCAGCAGAATAGTCTCATCAATAGCGGAGGCTGGGGGCGTGGTTGTCGATCCACATACAGGGCAGACCGCTACCTGCCATGACCTCAGAAGGACGTACGGACAGCGTCTCGCATTGTCAGGTGTAAGCCCGTATGAATTGAAAGAACTGATGAGGCACGCTGACATCAAGACATCGATGGCCTACTACATCGACCTGTCTCATGAGGATATTGCAGCGAACCTTCACAGGCGATTTGCGGCTCAGGATGCACCAGTTGGTGATACTTTTGGTGATACCTGCCCCTCTGATGTATCCGCTGATAAAACCGAACCTCACGTTTTCAGCAGAAATAGAAGCGGAGGGCAGGGGACTCGAACCCCCAACCCCTTGCGGGGCACCTGATTTCGAATCAGGCTGCTAGCCAATTCGCGTACCCTCCGGTCGCCGCTTTGGTTGTAGCACAGCTTGGCTCCAATTTACTCCCGCGCAGAATTGCGGGCAATACTGCTGCAATCTGTATCGGTGCGAGAATCGTTACATTGCCTACCAGCAGCATCTGATCGGTGGCATGATCGTGCGAAGCGTTACGTTGCACAGTAAAGAGCCAAGACTTTGTAGCTCGTGCCTGCACTGGCGGTTTTGCGGAGGATGCTTCGTGTGCCGCCACTAACGCCGTAAACGAAATGTTTGCCCGCGGCGGGCCGGTATGGTCGATACCACTTATCCCGCAAACGGTTCGCTGCCGGTCTGGTAGAAAGACCGAGCATCCAGAGGCAGATGTTGTCCTGCGGGTGTTGCGAGGCAGTAATGGATTTGAGTCACTGAGCAAGGAGCTGCAAAAATGCCTAAGAACATTTACCGGGTTGTTACGCGGGGCGCCGATGGCGATATCAAGACTCGCGATTTCGATGCGCCTGATGCAATTCTGAAAATGCACTCCCAACTCGGCGTCGATGACTGCAGCACCGATCTGGAACTGCGAGGCCTTCCGGTCATGAAGGGCCTGATTGGTCCCATGCCCGAAGGCAAAAATGTGGTCCGCTACGAGTCGCCCGATGTGTTCGAGTCGTTGACCAAGGAATGGGGTAACGAAACGACCACAAAACGTAAATCACGGCGTCGAAAAACGTAGTGTCGTAAAGCATAGCGTCGCAAAACGTAATTTTGCAGAACGTAATGTTGCAGAACGTGGCGGCGCAAAACGTAGATCCCAGCAGGGCGGATGAAGCAATAGCCTCTCCCCAAAACTCTTATCCGTTCTTCGCAGCAAGTGGCTAGAGAGTTTTGCCACAAAATCAAAAACGTTGATTCTTCCATGCAATGCAAGATGGTATTGCTCTACGAGGAGAAGTCAGCCTAGCGCGAAAAACCGATCGGCGACTGGCCGATCTCTATTGGGTCGTGGACCTCTATTGGGTCGTGCTGGCCCGCCAAGCTGAACCGTGAAGCGGAGGGTCGTTTTTGAACTGGTGGATACCGCCAATCGCCGAGCGGCTTGCAACCGAAGCGGTGCCACCTGTGTTCTTGCCGACGACGGTTCGATGGACCGCCTCTTCTTCCACATACCGGTGGGTGGTGACCGGTACCTGATAGGTTCGTTTTTCCGGCAACATCTCACGCCTTGTGATCGGCCGGTGGACCTGCTCAGAACGGATTTCCCAGTGGGTCATCGGCACAAGATGGTAGCCCATGTGCGCGGGCCGGAATGGATTGAATACATCCTTCCATCGACCTTCCCATTGGTAGGTCGTCACGGGTGTATGAATCAGTTGCGTGTACGGTTCGTACGTGGTCGAAACCTTTTCACTGTAGACTGTTTTTTCACGCGTCTCCATGCGACGTTCTACGACGGGCTTTTGGGTTCTGGTGCGAGTTTCCTTATAGGTCACACCATTTTCCGTGTAGTAGCGGACCGCCTGCTGAGCAGATGCAATGCCGGAAAAGCTCTTCAAAGAAAAGAAGAACGAAAAGATAATAAGAATCAAAGTCCAGCGTCGCGTCCCTGCTAGCATGACCGGCCTCCCTTCGCTTGTTGCCCGACTCTTTCATCGGACAATGGGGCAATATCTCTTTAGCCCACTTTACGCAGAGCCCACAAAATTCCACGCCTCGAGTGGACACACAGAGAGTGTTTGGCGGGTATCTTCGCTCCCTGCCATGCTTTAACGACGCGTTGCGTTGCGGGAAATTGTGTCGAACGGAACCGGTCGCGTTTGGGCAGCTTGTCGCTGCCAGAACTTTGTCCGGGACGGTTTCCGACTTTCCTTGTGGGCAGATGCTTGTTGCCGCAGTGCTTTGTCCGTTGCTGCAAAATCATGAACCGAGACCTGCACGCTCATTGAGCCCGCACTCCGACTCGTCCAGACAGCTCGTGGAGCGAGTCCTCCAAACCCCGGTAGAAGGGGTGTGCGAAAAACAGTCCGCCCATCGTTTCCCGTCCGGCTGCCGCCTAAAAGAACGCTACCACCTACCGGCACAGAAACGCTTGTCTTAATGGCGGTGTGACCGAAGGTCGGCAGTTGCACCGTCTGTCCGGTGGCAAGAGATGAAAGCCACGCCAACAGCGTTAGTGAAACAAGCGTGCTAGCAAATGGCGTTGGCGACATGGAGGTCCTCTTTTTGTGGCGAACCGTCTGCCATCCACTATACCGCATGCACCGATTGCCGCCAAATAGTTTGTTGCGCTCGAATTTTGCATTGATAGCGTCCGAGATGCTATACAGTTTCCAGCCGAATTGGTATGCTTGGGACATGATCGAGTTTCGGTGCCGACCCTGGTCG
>JASMGX010000264.1 GCA_030751095.1 Pirellulales bacterium
AGTCATATACGGCGAGATGGAGGCCTTTCTAAGGAAAGCGGGAACACATGTACCGGTGATGGATCTACTCATCGGGTGTACGGTAAAAGTTGCCGGCGTACCGATTCTCACGAGAGATACGCATCATTTCGAACGCATTCCCGGAGTATTGGTCGAACACTATTAATCTAAGGAGCTGACGCATAAACGCAATTGAGTGCGAAGAATTATGGCGGCAGGACGGAAATCGCGGTGTGGCAAAGCGCATAGGCCGACCGTTACGACATCGCGGCTGTTTTTGCTACGCAAAATGGGGAATTCTGCCGGACCACCCTTTATAGGGGACATACCTTCGGCTCAGTCTTCTAGTGAGAATTGTGTTTGGGTCTTCCTATCAAGCAAAAGCTTTAGTGGCGAAGCAAGACATGGACGGCGATCATTGTCTTGTCAAGATATGCCTGAAAAGCAGCGTTGCCTCTTTTGGTGAGCCGGTCGTCACCAAGGTCCATCTTCAGCCGTTTTATCATCCTCTCCACAGAAGGTCGACGCGTCATGATTGCTTTGAACCTCTTGGCCATTGGTGGATCGTCGGTATCAATGTGGGGAAGCAGATCGAATGAGATGTTGATTATTCGCCCGCCATTCGCCTTCGGACAGCAATCCACCTTGTGCTTGCATGTCAGGCACAGAGGCTGGCCATAGGGATCCAAGGGTGGGCCGTAGATGAACTTCTCATTTTCAATCCTCATTCCCTTATAATCCATCTCTTGTCCCGCCACGCAGATCACCGTTCCGTAGGGCGTTATTTTCTCTATTCCACGCGGCAGGTCCTCTGTGATTTCTTTTTTCCGCCTCGGATTCAAAGATGCTTTCAACTCTATGTCAAGCTCATCGCGAAATTGCGCTTTCAATTGTTCATCATCACACGCGCTGTCATACAAAACTCTTTCTATGCCGTTCTTGATCTCAGGCAGTTCGTCGAAAACCCTTGCCACATGAGGATAGAGTGTTTTGCCGTCAAATGTCGCAGCATCACACACCGCTGCCGCATCCAGGGGTACCCCTTGTCGTGGAAACCCCAGTATGCTTGCCTTGTGCCCCCAGTACATCTTCTTGTTCGATTTGACGATCGTGCCGGCTCCTTCATCACGCTGTTGCCAAGGATGAGAGCAATTCTCCCGGTCCTCGCAACGGCAACTCTTGGTGAGTTTTGATTGGGATTTCGTACGTTCTTTTCCCTTTTCGTCGAGGTACGTTACCGTCTCAAACGAAGAATAAGCATAATAGTGCGTGGTATCGCCAACCAGCTCGTTTTCTTTCCGAATAGCCCCGCTTGCGAGGTTCGATCGTACTTCTTCCAACTTGATCCGTCCCCAAATGCCCCATCCGGTCATGATTTGGTCGAATTGCTGCAGTTTTCTCAGACTCGGAACATGCTTCCAACAGTAGCTATCCTTTATCATCGCCGAGGTAAATCCGCAGACACGTACGAAGCTGGGATTGCTCGCCAGCAGCATGTGCACCGACTCCGGTTCCGGAGAGAAGCCCATCAGCGTTGCACCCAGGAAACTCTTAAACATCGAAAAGAAGCACTTGGGCGTTCTCCCCCCAAAACGGATGGGAACAACTCCCGGGGCAATACTCTGCGGGTCCGTATGAGAAGATTCACTCAGAGGCGCAGGCCTCTGATACACAATCGAGCTTTCTAGACCCTGCGCGCTTCGCATAGTTGCTCGATCCCAGAGCACTCGTTGTCTCGCCTGTTCTTTCGACTCCTGCTCTCCTGCGTACTGCACCTCGAGTCCTTCTTGCCTCGCTTTCGCTTGGCTACAGTTGAACTCATACAGCGCGTCATAGTAGTTCGCTCCGTGAGTTCGGTAGCGCTCCCATGGTAAATCTTTAAGTATCAGAAACCACTGGGCCTGCGCCGAATTGATCAGTACAACATCATCGTAATCGACGATGTGTATCAATGGAATTTGTCCGGCGCTGCCGTCGTATTCTCCTTGTAGCACAGATTGCATTTTCCCTCCCATATATAAAATGCGATTTGGTTTTACTCAGGATCTTTGCTTATGCTTTTCCACGGCTCCTTGGCTATCTCATTATTGACCAGCTCATCGATCTTCTTAAGCACTGCCTTGTAATTCGCGATTCTCCTCTGGCATTCCTGGGCGGCTTCCTTTGAAATGGAGCGAGTAATCAGCTTCCCGTTTACCGTACCCGACCAGCGATAGTAAAGCCCATGGCGCTTAGACGGATCCGACTGGCACGAACACCCGGGATCGCTGCATTTGTTACCGCTGGTGTATACCCATCCGCGTAATAGCGGTCCATCAAAAACAATATCCATTTTTGTGTTTGCCATGCTGATATATTTACATATCAGTTGGAAAAGAGCAAGTGCCCTTTGTAAAAAAATCGCCGAACGATAAATTATTCGACCAGAAAAAGAAGTTTCCTGTACATCAAGGGCGCGTGTAAATTTTAGTAATCACACTTTCTGCAAGAGAAATCCGGAGCTACGATTTTGTAAATCAAACTCAAGCAGTCTGCAGCTTTCAGTCGGACAAGACCCGAAAACCGCCCTTTTCAGCAGTTTTGGAACATCAGATAGCGATATCATGATCCTATTTTACAAAGGAATTCTACCTGGCGACTGCGCCGCTCCCAGAAAAAACCGTTTGAGTAGGCGATTCTTGGGGCGAAAACAGCCTATTGGGCGTAAAACGTGGGTGCTAATTTCAGAATGCTGTCTGCGTCGGCCGCAAATAGCAGTTTATGCGTCGGCTCTATACGGGACCAAGACTCCGCATGTGACTTGAGCGGGATAATTGGAGTCGGCGAAGGCCTGACACCGTCGGGGGACGATGTTATCGTCGGAGCTCTGCTCGTCGAATCTTTGTTTCCACAATTCGTGTCTATCAACCGAAATTCCCTCGCTGCAAATCTTTCGCGGACGAATCTTCCCGGCCGGACCCTGCTACGAGCCTCACTCGAAGGAGTTTTTCCACTTCACGCAACACGCCTCGCCCGTGCTATCTGCTCACCCAGCGAAGATCTCATGCGTGCAATTCGCGAAGCGGTGAGTTACGGGGGTAGTTCGGGTCGGGACCTCTGCCTTGGCGTCGCGTGGTGCCTCGGTTTGTGCGACTAATAAAAGAACCTTGTTCCCGTCTCACCTTTCAAGGCGCGACCG
>JASMGX010000265.1 GCA_030751095.1 Pirellulales bacterium
CAGCTAACGCTCCGAGCGCGTATGCCGTGGCATACGGGCAACGCTGCCAACTTCCGTCACGAAGTTGGGAACCTGTCAACTGGTTTCGTAATTTTGTTCTACAATCTTCGAGCCGCTCTTGAAACTCTGTTACATCCCACTGATGAATCGTGGCATCTTTTTCTGGCAGCAGCAACTGCAACTCGGGCGGAACCCCTTCATCTGGCGACTGCTCGGCACTGCCAAAACGGCACAGCGACCGAAGCATGACTGCAGCATCATAATGAGAGGCCTCAACCGGCCCCGCACAAATCGCTTTCGCGGCAAGGCGCAATGCATTGGCTTGGCTAGAAATGCCCGCCCCGACAATCGCTTCAAGCGCAAGTGCTGTTTTCCGGGGTTGGCATGAGCTAAGTATTTGGGCTGCCCGCTCCGGTTGATTTCGAACGAGTTCAATCAGCTTATGGAATGACTCTGTCTTCTCACATCTCTCGAAAGTGGGCGATTGGGATTTTTCTTGTATTGCATTCCAGAGAATCCCTCGCCATTGCCACATTTCCAAATTTCTATCTGAAGATGATCTCGATTCGATCGCGAAATATATCGGGCGCGTAATCGATATGTCGCTCGAAGCGCTCTCCCAATCCAGCGGTTCGGGGTACGCACCTCCACCGGGCAAAGCAACAATTCACCAACACCAAAGTGCGGAGCGAGTTGTCTGGTCGCCTTCAGTTGGCAGATTGTTTTCCAGGCTCGATTTTCCAGATGCGAAAAATGCCGGTTCTCGTCCTGGTCACAAGTGGGAAAAGGAATCTGACCGTAGAGGGCCAGATAGCGACGGGCGCGGGCATCGGCACATTGAATGCCACCAGACGCGATCAGATAGCGACGAGCGGCCGTCATCGTCTCATCATTTGCGGAAGTTCCGGCAAGCTTGAGTGCCAGATAGATCAAAATGCTCGTTGAAATGTTGTCGGCACCCCCGACCGCGATGGACCAGCCACCTGAAGGGTTTTGCAGGGCAATCAATTGATCGGCCATCTGCTCGACGACTTCCCGGTCAAATGCATTGAGCCAATACGCCGCCAGCAGCCATTCAGCGCAGGCGAGCGGGGAAAGAGATTTACAAACAACATGACCATCTTGCTCCTGCAAGTTTCCTATTGCCTGCCGAGCGATCGTGATAGCCCGCCTCATCGGCGCTGAAAGTTCCCGAGATGTTGCCATCTTCAATCCGCCATAAAATCGTCTTGAGGGCAACTCTGGATCCTGCAGGAGGAGTCGTGGACCACGATCCTCGTCATGGATCGATAGCCGAATTGGCGGCTGCTGTGTCATCGTCAATGCCTGGCGTGAGAACGGTGTCACTCAGATGAACCGGGTTCGACGGTTTGCAACCGGTTCGCGCGATCCCCTTACTCCATACTGGGGAAAAGATCACCTTATGCCATCTCTGCCTCGTCAATCAATATCAGGCACGAAAAACATACATGGGCTGCTATCAATCCAAGATGCGCCTACGAGTACCTTACCCGCCAATCGACCCTTAACACTGCCCCCCTGAAATCCGGTGCTAGCAAAAACCGGATACTCCCTGGCAATCCTCATTCTGCCCTCTTCCATCGTGTGGACAGTCTTTGGGGCGAGGTCTCGGCGAGACCACTATCGCATCTCCGGAGAGCTTCCGAGAAGCTATCGAGCCGTGGATGACTGATCGCCAACGGCCTTCTCAGGCGGCATTTTTTCTCATCTTTCCAAAGGCGAATATCGCGGGTTTTAAAAATCCCGGGGCGAATCGTTGGTGTAAAACACCAAAAAAATAAGCCGCTCTGGAAAATGAAAGGTAGCTCGGCTCGGCTTCGTATCCGTACGCGATACCGTCAAAGTCACTCCTCTTCATGATGCGCTTCAACTTACCGATGCTATTGCATTTGTATAATGTTGGAAAAACATCCTCTTCTTGTCTGTTGTCCTGTACGGCAGATGTCACTTTTGAGTGGAGCTTATTGGGAATCAGCGTTGCTGCCAGCGCAATGTAACTCCAACGATTTGGGGTTCTTGCACACAAAAAGCCTCCATTTTTTAAAACGCGGTGGATCTCCGTAAAAAACTGCTCTGGATTATTAATATGCTCCAAAACATTATCGCAGACAATCAAATCAATCGAGTTGCTCTCAATGGGCCAAGAGTCACTCTGTATAAGATGAAACTCATCTATAAATGGATTGGTTTGAGCATGTTGATCAACATCGATTCCGATGACTTTACCGGCTTTTCCTTGTAAAACTCTAAGGTTTTTCCTTAGGGGTATCGGATCTTCACTGTATTCACCTCGTCCGCAACCCACATCTAAAACAACTGAAGAACCATCAATCAGTGAATTAACTCTACTAAAAAAAGCGACGGTCCCATCAAGATCGGTAAATCCGCCGAATCGGGTTTCTGGATAATATTTTTCTTTACTATTCATCATCATGGAATCATCTTGAGGGCGACTCCCGATCCTGCAGGATGCGCCGCACTATTCTCGTCATGGATCGATAGCCGAATTGGTGGCTGCTGTGCCATGTCAATGCCTAGCATGAGAACGGTGTCACTCGGATGAACCGGGGCCAACTGTTTGCAACCGGTTCGCTCGCTTCTCTTGCTCCTTGCTGGGGAAAACACCACCTTAGGCCATCTTTGCCCCGTCAATCAATATCAGGCACAAAAAACATACATGGGCTGCTATCGATCCAAGATGCGCCTTCGAGTACATTACCCGCCAATCGACCGGCGACACTGCGTTCCTGGAGTCGTACAAGTGCTAGCAATAACCAGTTACTCTCAGACAATCCTCATCCTGCTCTCTGCCACCGTGTGGACAGTCTTTGGGGGGCGATGTCTTGGCGAGACCATCATCGTCTGTCCTGAGAACTTCCGAGAAGCGATCGAGCCGTGGATGGCATATCGTCAACGGCAGGGGCACACGCTCGGTTTTATCGAGAGTCGTGGCACGGCTGCAGAAATCCACACCAGAATTCTTCAACGGGCCGAGCGAGGTCCAATCAGCGCCATCGTACTCATTGGCGACACTCCCAATTACGCCAATCAACGGGAACCCGCTGAGGCGGGAAGAGTGCCGACCCACTATATCGCCGCTAGGATTATCACTCCCTTTGGTGGGGACCGAATGATTGCGAGTGATAATCCC
>JASMGX010000266.1 GCA_030751095.1 Pirellulales bacterium
AACATGGGTTGCAGTCGCTTGAGCAGCAAGAAATCGCACAAATCGAAAGTTCGTCCACGAAACCGTCAGCGGGTACGTCTTCGCCGGGTATCGGATCAGGGTGAGGGAATCTGTGAGTTATTGCACCCTCGTTGTGCCTTGGATCGCGAATTAGACCTAGAAGAAGTGGAGGAGATGATCCGTGCAGGAGAAACCGATGTTGCTATTGAAGAGCTGCGGTGGCTTCTTAGTGGCTGCCATGAGTGTATTCGCGCGCATCAGTTGCTCGGGAAATTGGCACTCGAAATGGGGGACATCCCACTGGCCCGCGGACATTTTGGCCATGCCTTTCAGATTGGTTCAAAAACAATCGACAAATCTGGCGACAATAAAAAAGTCCCTTACACACAAGAATCGAACAGGCCATTTCTGGAATGTGGTAAAGCACTCATCCACTGTTTGCTAAAACTCGGCAAGAAAAAAAGGGCACGCGAAGTTGTCTCTAAACTACTTCGCTACGACCCGACCGATCCTTTACAGATCACAAAACTTCTGAATCCTTGAAATCGACCAACTGCCAGGCTTTTAGATTTTGATGCCGGCGCGACGGGCCCGCATGCGGAGTGCCTGCTCGAAGTACGGAAAAGACCAGCCCGATTGTCTCCGGGCCCATACAAAGGTTCCCTCGACCATTTCTCGTGAAAGACGCCGCTCTGCCACCATCTGAACCACTTTTTCCAGAAAGGCAAATTCCCGCGGTGACGCCGGTTTTAATCCGACCTCGAGCAACGCGAGTAACTCTTCCTTTTCGGCATCCTGCGAAACATTGCGGCTATCAAGCCGGTCACCGGCCGGAGCATTTTGAGGCACTACCCCGAGAAGGACACTCATTAGAAGGGCAACAAAAATCCCTTTGGGGGGAGCGGACGTGTGACGATTTGAAACAAACTGCCGCATTTTCATTTCCCGCACGTTTTGATCGTTTTAGGCCGCTTTGAGCGGCTGTGCTTTTACTAAAAGGGAGAAAAACCGACAAGAGCAAACGGCAAAAAATAAAGAATTCTAGATTTTTCCAAGCTGCCGGCTTGCAGAGCGAACAAAGCAGATGCAAAACTCTTTGGAGAGCTTGCGTATCTTTTTATACATAATGATCCCGGAAAACTGAGGGATTTTTTCATGCCACGATTGCTACCGCTGCTATTTGTCCTCCTCGCTGCTGGCGCATCTCAGGCAGAGCCGCCACCCAATGTGATCCTGATTTTTATTGATGACATGGGGTACGGAGATGTCGGCTTCAATGGGGCGACGGGTCCGAAAACACCAAATCTCGACCGGATGGCCTCCGAAGGGATGCAGTTCACCGATTTTTATGTAGGCTGCGCTGTTTGCACCGGTTCGCGGACTGCACTTTTGACCGGTGTCCACTACCAGCGACTGAGCATGGAAGCGGTCCTTTTTCCCCACAGCAAGACTGGACTGCATCCCGATGAAGTTACGATTGCGGAAATGCTGCGCGAGATCGGCTACAAGACTGCCTGTGTCGGAAAATGGCATCTCGGCCATCTGCCCCCCTGTCTGCCTACGATGCAGGGATTTGATTCCTACTATGGGATTCCCTACAGCAACGATATGTGGATCGATCCGGCCAACAAACTTTCCAAAAATATTGTGCTCCGCGAAGGCTTGACGCTGGACGAAGTCAAAGCCGGACACAAACGAATGGATTGGGTCCCCTTGATGCGCGATGAAGAAATCATCGAATATCCGGCAGACCAGACCACGCTCACCCAGCGTTATACCGAGGAGGCGATCCGATTCATTGAATCACAAAAGGATGCCCCGTTCTTTCTCTATTTGCCCCACACCATGGTCCACCTTCCTTTGGCGGTTTCCCCCGCCTTTGCCGGACGCACCGAGAAGCTCATTTGGGATGCGATCGAGGAAGTGGACTGGTCGGTGGGCGAAATTTTAAGGGCGGTTGCCAAGGCCGGTATCGATGAAAATACACTGATCATTTTTACTAGCGACAACGGGGCAGCCGTCGGATCGTCCCTGCCGCTCCGTTCCCGTAAAGGAAGTGTCTATGACGGTGGCATCCGCGAGCCGACGCTGATGCAGTGGAAAGGACATATCCCGGCAGGCAGCATCTGTCGCGAAGTGGTCGCAAGCGTCGACATTTTGCCGACACTCGCCTATCTGGCTGGTGGCAAGCTCCCAGATCGAGAAATCGATGGACACAATATCTGGCCGCTGATGCATGGCGAGGTGGGAGCCAAAAGTCCGCACGCCGCCTGGTGCCTGATGCACGGCCCGGGAACGGTCCGCAGCGGCAAGTGGAAGTATTATCCCTGGCAGGAAGGCAAACATCACCAGGACCGTCCCCAGAAACAAGAGAACCTCTCCGAGCACCCAGTCCAACTCTACAATACCCTCGCCGATATTGGCGAAACCACCAATGTGGCAGCAGAGCACCCCGAGATCGTACAGCGTCTCCAGGCGGCGTATGAAGCGCAAGTCGCCGACATCGAGCAAAAGCGGCGGCCAACAGCAAAGCTGCTCCGACCGCCCGGATCGCTCTCACCTGCCCGTCCTAAACGAAACCAGTAAGTGTTTCTCACTCCTTACCGCTTGGGCGTGAACGGTCTGGGGAAGGGAGACCTCCACTTGGCCGGTTCATTCATGTGATCTTTGCGAAGACAAAACGCATCTGGATAATTCATGATGCGGCGCGAGATCGGGATACGCAGACTTGTAGCCCGCTCTGCATTCTAGTTGCCACCTTTGCATTCCGGTTTCTCCCCGACATTCCATAATGCGACCGCCATAAAGAGAAAAAATATCGTGAGAGAGCCATTTACATAGCCTCCCATCAAAGAGACCTTGAAGCGATTGTCAGGCAATAATGGCAACACGATGTATTGAGAATTTATAAGGACCATTGGAAAGAGAAGGACGTACCACTTGGGCAAATGCGTTTTTTTGAACAACACAGCATAGAAGAACAACACTGTCACAATAATGCCGGGCACATAAAGCATGATCGTTTCAGTATTAAACACCTCGACTGCAAGACGTGTCGCTGTCGCGGCATCCTCCAATCCCGAGCCAAATGCATAGGCATTTTGTGCGCC
>JASMGX010000267.1 GCA_030751095.1 Pirellulales bacterium
AGTGCAAGGGCATCTCCGGGCATCCACTTCTCGGAGCGGATCGTCAAACCTCTGCCCTGGATCTGCCCTTCAAGGCGGGTTTTTTTACCGAGCCAGTCAATGGTGACATCCGCGGTGGTGGTGCCGCTGACGCTCGCATCGGGTGCAAATCTGGCGACAAGCGGCGCAAAATCTCCAAACGCGAGCGATTCGGTCTGGAGAGCCATTTCTCCGGAACCCTGCTCCTCCGGTCTACCCGGCGGAGTCGCTCGCAGGACCACCGAAAATCTTCCCACATCCCCATTGGCTTTTTGACCGGAAACGAAGGCCGAACTTTCGATCGTAAGAGGCGGTTCTTCCTCTGGCCGGTATCGACCGGACAATGTCCATTGAGAAATTTTGCCATGTACATTTCCATCGGCATCCGATATCTGAATGGCCGCATCAACGATTTGCAGATTGACCGCTGGCAACGGTTCTGTCGACGATTTTTTCGCAAACAGGGGTCGGACTGCTTCCTCCCAGTTGCTGCCGTGCTCCAAAAAAACCAGATCGATCGACGCGTCCGAAAAACGGACAGTGGCATCGTCGATCCCACGAAGCAGAAGTTCCAGCAGCGTACGGTCGACGCTCAGATGTCCACCTTTAAGGAGGGTTTGATGTTGGGCATCGGTCAAATGTACATCTTCCAGCTCGATCGTGGAAAACCAACCGAGTCGAGCCGCACTAATGTGGCTTGTACCAGTAAATTCCGGCAGCAAACGCGGGATGATGGTTTGTTTCAAAGGGGTCTGCGAAACAATCCAGGGCAAGGCACCGATCAAGAGCACCAGAACCACCAGCAACAGCCCGCCGATGAGAAACCAGCGGCGGAGCCATCCGGTATTGCGGACGTGATCTCTGCCGTCATCTTCCATCGAAAACCCCTTCACTGTAGTTTGTATCTGCAAATAAACATCGGAGAACCATCAGCCCACGGGCAATTCTATCGACTCATCGTGGAAAGGCCAGATCGACCTCGTCTGAGTGGGCCGAGCGGTGCTAGCACAACAAAGTGCGGCGGGCCAATCGATGCGGTCCAAATGCCGTCTCGAGAGTGGCAAAAAAGAGCAGCCCCACTGCAAAAGGCATCGTTGGAACAGGCCGAAAACAAGCACGGCCGGCAGTCACTTTAACTGGTGGGTAGGGCAACAGATCGCACCGCCGACCGCCATGAGCTACCCGGCCTGGACTCGAACCAGGAATGGCGGAACCAAAATCCGCAGTGTTACCATTACACCACCGGGCAGTATCCAGATTCGCCCATATTATATATAGCAGTCGCACGTTTTCGGGAAGTGCATCACCGATGGTGCCCGCTATGGCTGCATAGCGGATCTGCTAGGACCGCCTGAGGGCATGCAATCTTTTTGCCACCGTAAAGGAAATCTGTTCGAGTTCGATCGCCAAATCGACCCCCACTTTGCTGACATGGTCCGGGAGATTGATTGTAACCGGTGCAAAATTAACGATTCCTTCAATACCCGCCGCCACCAATTGGTCTGCCACGGACTGGGCCGCTGGGGCGGGTACGGCAACCATCCCAAGGCGTATCTTGTGCCGCTTGACAATTTCGTCAAGCCGATCTACCGAGTGGACCTCCACACCCTCGAGGACCGATCCCGATTTTTTCTTGTCGGAATCGAGGGCGGCCACAATTTCAAAACCCTGTCGCGCGAACCCCTTGTAACCCAACAGGGCTCGGCCAAGGTTTCCGATCCCGACAATGACGACGCGCCACTCGACATCGGTTCCGAGGATGTGGCGAATTGCCTGCCCCAACTCATCGGTGCGATAACCGATGCCCGGATAGCCAAATTGGCCAAAGTAGGCCAGATCCTTTCGCACTTGCGCGTCCGTAAAGCCAAGACGATTTCCCAACTCTCCCGAGCTAATTGTCTCCTTACTCTCAGCCCGCAAGTGTTGCAGCTCACGCAAGTAAAGGCTCAGTCGGCTCACTACCACCTTCGGGACCGATGCAAAGGATATCCCATTTGCAATCTTGCGTTTTGAATCTGACATACTGCTTGATCCCGCAAGAAGTCATCTCAAATGAAGCATTTTTCGGCCGACTCTCTACTGTAAGTTAGCCCCAGGCAAATCACAACCTTTGCCAGTTCGAAAAGCCTGTCGGTAGACCTGCTTTAGAAAAAACCCCCTCGGGCTCCAAATTCATACCATCATCGATAATGGCGGTTCTCTCGGGCGACTTGCAATTCACGGTGCCTCGTTAGCGGCACAGACTTTTCAGCCCCGACAAAGCTTTACATATCGGCGAAACAAAACGCCACACTACAGCGAAGGGGCATCACCGCACTGCCGATATGTCAGGGACGCTCCAGGTGTTTCCGCGCGGAGTGATCGGCCTCGAGCTCGCAGGCAGCGATCTATCAACAAGAACCACCCACCGATACATCGGCCGAGTACTCTTCGTTCCGATGAGAGGCTGAGATGCGTCAAAGCCTCCTCCCGACAGAGACCGCCCTGCGGGGCCCAGACCGATCCGGCTTCATAGAGGTCAGGACCGGAAAATCATCAAAAACGATTCACAACGACTAATACCATTAATTCTTTCAATCGTTCTTCCACTACGCATCATTCTATTTTGCGCGGACATCCGAGAGTTTTTATATCACTCACTTTATTTATCCCGTATATCTCAAGCTATCATCTCATACTGACGATACATATGACCTAGATGCTGTATTTTACCGAATCTGCGGTATACAGGAAGGAAAATAGGTACTCGAAAATTTAACGCTTTACGAGGTGTAGGCGGTTTATGTCGACTTTTCGAGGCCTCCATCGGAGGATGACTAAAGGCGGATGCAATCAGAAAATTTCGCAATCGCTGCGAATATTGGCAGGAGAAGGAGGCAAACAATGATTCGAATCATGGCAATCCCGTGTATGGCAGCTCTGCTGACCATCTTCGCGGCACCTGATGCTGAGGCATTTTACTGTGGGGCAGCCCGACTGCGTTGTTGTCGGCCATGTCGCAGCACCGTCGACTACGGATGCTGCAAACAGCAGTGCCATA
>JASMGX010000268.1 GCA_030751095.1 Pirellulales bacterium
CATTCAGTTCACCATTTCTGGAATCTACTGACAAAGAGTGGCCTGATTCCCCAGAATCAGGTGGTGGATTTACGGCAAGAATTCGCCCAAATCCGTGGTAGCGAACAGGCAAATCCTCCACTACTCGCCGAGTGGCTTGTTTCCAAAGCCATGTTAACCCGATTACAGGCCAACAGCCTCCTAGGTGCCGATAACGACCATTCCTCTCTTGGTTCTCTTGGCGATTTTCAACTGCAGGAAAAATTAGCCAAAGGGCGATACCAGGGATACTACCGCGCAGTCCACCAACCTTCTGACCACAAAGTACTCCTTGGCAACATCGAACAGGCAAACTTTTATTTTCCGGAAGCCTGGCCGACAATCTGTAAAATCTATTCTGAATATTTAGAGGTCGACAGCAGCCACTTGGCCGGACCGCTTGAGTTTGTTCATTCAGCGGGACATTATTATGTCGTCATGGATGATCTTGGTGGCACAGCACTCTCAGAAGTGCTTTTCGGCGGCCAGCAACTTTCCCTTTCAGTCACAGCAGCCATTGCCGAATCGGTAGCTCATGGCTTAGTAGCGCTCCACGCAGCAGGCATTGCTCATGGAGATGTGCAGCCACGAAACATCTACTTGCCCCGTAAAGGACACGCTCGGCTACTCATCCTTCCAGAGACACTCGCGATGCACACTCCCAACAGCCAACTCGATCTGGCGAGGGCGGATTACGCGGCACCCGAACTAGATCCAATGCGAGCGACCCCTACAAAGGCGGCAGATATTTATGCTCTCGGGTGTACGATTTATCAGATACTTTCTGGCCATCCGCCCTTCATGAATTCTCACAACCATCAGGACTCGATCGCTAACAAATTGCAGCGACATGCTACGGAGCCAATCGTACCACTCGACCAGAACCTTGCCGTCCCCTCCGCATTCAACCAGATTGTCAGCTATATGATGGCCAAGGATACTGCGGTACGCTACGCCAGCGCTGAAACACTCATTGAGACCCTCCATCGATTTGTTGATCCCGTTGATGTCCCTCGTGACCGCCCGAGTGCGGACACCTATCACCTCTATCTGAGCGCGGCACGACAGCGACGTAAGCAGGTGATCTGCGACCCATTGGCAGCATCCCCATCACTCCTGTCTGAACGGGGCGAAGCGGTTGATGGGAACTGGGACGGATTCTTTCGCCAGACGGATCGTCACATTGAGTCCGACGCATTGTCCGTATTAAAGGACTCGATCCACCAATCGGCGGAAACGAAGCCGCGCCGGTCTCGGCGAGTGTTGTTGTATGCCCTGGGGTTAACAACCGCGATTCTTCTTGCTGTCGCATTGATCCTTTTGCCACAACCAGAAAACAGAAATTCTCGCAACTCGCCGGAAACAATATCGGACACCCCCAAGGTTGCCGACTCGATGACCGAGACAACTGAAAAAGATTTGCTCAGGGAGACGATCGATCAGACCGCTACCGAACGGGAACTACCAGACGAGCCACCACATACCTATGAAGATATCGTCGAAGATGACGGCAAACTTTTGTGGTCCTCGCCGACCCGTGGCGGGCCACCGGACATTAGGTATTTGCCACCAAATCCCAAGATCCTATTCATGATCCACCCTGAGGGACTCATTAGAAAAGGCAATGCTCGATCAATCCTTGAGGCACTTGGCCCCTTTGGTGAGGAATTTCAAGAATGGATCGAGACAGAAACTGGATTTTCTCCAAACGAACTCACCCAACTCGACGTGGCCCTCTACGACGATCCCGATGGCGGCGTCCAACGCACTTTGGTGGTCCACCTGCCCAAGAACTACTCGCTTGATGAATTACTCCGTCGGTGGGGCAATCCAACCGAGGAGATCTATAACGGCACCCGATATTACCTCAGCGGCGAACGGGCCTTTTACCTTCCTGCGAACCGGTCCGATGTTTTTGCCATTGCCCGAATCGAAAATACAAAGCAGGTGATTGACTTTTTAGATGAGCCATCGTGGCTCTCTACACCGATGCAATCATTGGCCGAAAGCGCCGACACCGATCGACACGTCAACATTTTCTTCTCTACCAACTTTGTTCGAAGTTCGAGAGAAACACTTTACCCAGGACCATTGGCCCCGCTTCACACTGCTGTCAGTTGGTTTCTTGGCCCCGGAGAAGATGTGCAGGCAGGCCTGCTGAGTTTCCACTTCACGGACATCTTCTTTTCCGAAATGTGCCTCTACCCGGCTCGAGACAAAATGCCCAAAGCGATTGCTTCTGAGTTTTATAATCGACTCAGTGAAATGTCCCGACAACTCAATATCTACCTGCTCGAGCTTTCCATCAGCGATTACAGCCGAGACCTTCTCGCATCTTTTCCGGATATGCTCCGCTGCCTATACGAGAGCACACGCCATGACAGAAATCGCGCCAAGGGACGGCATGCCGTTTTACGAGCATGCCTGCCGGAAGCTGCGGGGGCATATTTGGCGATGGGCGGGGAGCTAACCCTTCTGGAAACGAGCACCGCCGTTCCAAAGAAGTCTGACACAAAAGATCAGCAGCTAACGCTTGAGCAGAAGCTCTCGCAACTTAAAGATTTAGTGATCAGTAGAGACAGCCTCTTAGAGGCATGCCGTTTACTGGGCCAAGAGCTCCGAATCCCAATTATCATTCAAGGCAAAGACCTTGAAAAAGAGGGGATTACCAAAAATCAGGCGTTAGGAATTGATATGCGGAATCAGTCCGGTCGCGATATCCTGATCCAGATTCTTCTGGAAGCCAATCCCGCAAAAAATCTTAGCGGTCCTGATGACCCAGAATTGAAACTGATCTACGTACTACCGAAAGGATCCGAAGAGATTTGGATAACGACCCGATCCGCTGCTTCGGAACGAGGCGATGAAATCCCCGCGATTTTTCAGAGCAGTCCGTGAGAATGCTTTAATTTCTGTATCCCCGGTATCGTTGTTTGCTATAGTCTAGCAGGCGAGG
>JASMGX010000269.1 GCA_030751095.1 Pirellulales bacterium
CCGGTCTTGGGGACTTCAAAGTAGATCAGCTTGCGGGGATGAGATATGTACTTCAGTCCACACACATCTACCGCGCAGCCAACACCCTCTTTTTGCAGTTTCTGCTGGACCTGCATGCTCGTCTCGAATCCCTTCCTGCCAACAACGGAACGTGCGGTTGCTACACCGCCTTGACTGGCAGGCATCCTAACTCCCCCCAAAGCATCTGGCTAGGGTCGCAAACTGTCCTCTGTGTATCTCTGTGCCTCTTTGGTTCAAAATTCCTTGACTGAGTACTAACGGTAACCGAGCTGTTCCAGAGCATCGAGAAAATCGTCCGAGAGATGGTTTTCAATATCGGGCAGCTCATCACGCCAGCTATCGATATGAACCGGCTGATACGTAACAAGGAACTCAGCAAAATCTTCTTCGCAATACTCCATTCCGACGAAGTCGCAAATGCTGCGAACGGTATTTTCAGGGTTTCGTGTCGCCTGCTCGTAGGGTATCTCCAGGCAGGGAGCTGGTGGTGCCGAGCGTAACGAGAGCCATATCCTGGCGGACCTGAGCCAGAGGTGCTCTGCCTCCTGGATTGTCGGTCGCATCCAACGTTCGGGCTCAACGCCCGCTGCAGCCGCAGAGTAGTATTGCCGAACCTGCGAAGCGACCACATCCCGGCCATCGCGCAAGGTTAGAAGGAACCGCACCCCCGGAAATTGATTAGCGAGTTCCTCCATCCTGGCTAGATAGACATAGGGCATCTTATCGCCGTAGACCTGCACTCGATTTTGCAGGAGCCCGAACAACCAGTTCCTGGTAGTTTCCTTGCAAACTGGTTCTGGCAGTTCGTCCGCAAGCCTGAGTTGCAGGCTCGCCATATCCTTACTAATCGCATGCGGAGGCAAATTGTCGTCCCCCATATCGCGAATTCGATGCCAAACCGAGTCTTCCAATACTGGGTCCGTGTAGAGGCTGTACTCGTTGAATATACAGATCCTATCGTGAGTCGATAGCAAACGGGTGAGTGCGGTGCTGCCACTGCGAATACCACCGGTGATCAAGAGGGGCGCATTCCATTGCTTGTCATCGTTAAGCGACTCGGCCATCGAAATCCGCCCAACCGGGTGTGGTTTTTGCATCGTAGTTCTGCAGCGCTGTTTGATAAACATTCAGGTGCGCCTCGACCTCGTGAGACAGCGTGTACTTTTCGGCGATCAGCTCAGGCCCACGGTGGCGTAGGCCCTGCAGGCGAGGTTCATCCTGCAACAATGCAATGATTTCCGTAGCCGCCCTGTCGGCGTCGAACCGGTCCAAGAGGAGTCCGGCCCGCTCCCCCTGCAGAATATCGACAACGCCATCCACTGCGGTACCGGCAACAGGCGTTCCGCAACTGAGCGACTCAAGTGCAACATTGGGCATCCCTTCGCGTCGGCTAGTGATCAACGTCAAGTCCAGAGATCGCAACAGCCCTGGCAAATCCTCGCGCGACACACTCGACATGACGTGAATGGTTCGCTCGGCTCCTTCTGGAGCATTCTGAAGAAAGCTCTTCCGAAACGGCTCGATTGATTGCTCGTGGTAACGACCAATGAGAACAAGACTGAGGCCGGGGAGGTGACTGCCTCCCAAGCGCCGCAGAAGCTGGTGCAAGTAGTCCGCCCCTTTTTTCCAGGAAGGCCGAAAGACGGTACCGACGGCCGGCATGCTGGCATCACGTTGCCATTTCTTGCGGGCCTCATCGCGAGGCACGTTGGCCGCGGACAGGAATTCCGGGCCGACCGAGTTGGGAACATAAGCTTTTCTCGGTAAGCTGGATACGATCTCTCCCCACCGCAACAGGCTACGAGAAACGCTTAGTACATAATCGGCAGAATTCAGCACGAGTCGGATTTGATCGGTGGACTGGAGCAGATACTTGGTGATATCGTTGCCGCGACAGGATACAATGTGCGGCGCATTCGCCCAGCGGGCACACACATGCCCCTGGTAACCGCAAAATTTGACAAAATACGAGTGGACGATGTCGGGTCGAATGTCCTCCACAAGATCCCGTAGCAGATGGATTCCCTGCGCGTATTGTTCCGGCCGATGAAACCATTTGTGAAATCGATAAACGGGCAATCCATCCACCACGTCGTGCTCGACTCGCACGATACTCTCCGATTCAGACGAATCGAACTCAGGACCTTTCCTGGCGGACAGAATGACCACCTCATGACCCGCCGCAACGAGGCCGCGCGCCAAGCGGTGCGTGGCAACGGCCACTCCGCCCAGATACGGAGCAAATTCACAGGTAAACATTAGAATCTTCATGCCAGTAAGCGTCCAGCAAATTGCACAGGAGTCAAAGCATCAGACTGACTGGAGCTGTCACTCTCTTCCGGTGAAGAGAGTGCAGGGAAGGGAAACCGCTGGGGCAGATCCAGTCGCACGCCCCAAGACTGAGATTCGTAAACCGCCAGATTTGTGTCTCGTTCGCCCAAAGGAACAAGATGGACCATCGCGGCTCGCAGCAAAGCAACATACTGGTCACGATGCAATGACTCCAGGATCTGAAATCGGTCTGCGAGCCCGCGAGCCGTTAGCTGCGCGCCGATTTTCAGCAAAGTCGATGCGTCGCACGTGCCGGCATGAATCCACTCGTCCGCGCCATCCGACAAGAACTGTTCCACGCGCTGCAGTAGATCTCCGAGGCCGATCAATTCGCTGAGCATTCCTGTCGTAACCAGGTAGGGCCGATCGGGATGGACCGGCTCACACGGTTCGCTGGATGTCGCCAACTCGATTGCAGTGGGGCGCGTATCAACGAGAGTCCATTTTGGTGCCACGTCGTAGAACATTGATAAATGATGGGGCACCTCGGGATTGGCCGAAACCAGGTGGTCGGCATGCTGAGTAACAACGTCCAACTCCTGAGGGTACGTG
>JASMGX010000026.1 GCA_030751095.1 Pirellulales bacterium
CGAGCGAAAAATGCTCCAGACCCTCGAGTGCAAGGACCTCGATCTGCTTGCCGTCATGGATCGCTTCACAGGGGTTGCAGTATTCGTTGATCAGGCCATCGGTCGACCATGTCAGATTGTATTTCAGTTGTCCGGTTGGAAATTTAGAAAGTGCTCCGACCCGCATCCGCACACTGTCGAGTTCGTCGAAGGGATGGCACAGATGGTGCGCGACAATGGAGATAAAGCCAGGCGCCAATCCGCACTGCGGCATAAACACCTGCCCCGGGGCTGCTTTTTCGGCGGAGGTGGCGACCGCTCGTGTCGTTGCAACGTCTTCAGTGAGATCGAAATAGTTCACTCCAATCTCGAGGGCGATTTTGGCAACGCGGGGATTGTAATAAAAACTCAAAGCAGAAATCACCGAATCGACATTTTTCATTGCAGCTGCTAGCTGCTCGCTGTTTTCAGCGTCGATGGTTTGGGTCGAAAGACCCTCTCGCTCGTCGATGCGTTCGAGTGCTGCTGCACTGGCGTCGGCGACCAGAAGCTCATAATCTCCCGTGGAGATCAATAGATGGGTTATCATTCGCCCTATTTTCCCGGCGCCCAAGACTAACACGCGGTGCATATTGGTTTCATTTCTGTTGGAGTATGGGATTGGCCCCTCATTCTAACCACCTTCTGAGGGGGCGCCGAACCCGCTCAGTCGGGTTTGGACGCTTTTTGGTGCGTCTGCTCACCACCGAATCCGTTTTTTGCCCGGTGTGATCCTCATTTTCGCCAAGCAGAGATGGCAGGCGGGGAGCGGAGGCGTTCGGTTCTCCTGCCCGATGTCGCCTAAAGACGTTTTGGCCGCGAGAGAATATCGGTGAAGCAACGGCTCTTTAATTCTGTTTTCTTCAGTAGGCGATTATGGCGATGCGACCAATTTGAAAACGCCTCAGAATCGGGCAAGCGCCCCCCCCCATTAACTAGTTGGCTGTGAAGCTGGGGAACAGATCCGTTCGGTGCGGAATGTTGATTGACAAAAAACTTGACAGGCGTTTATCAAAAAGTTTATATTCGCGCGAAGGAGTTGGTAGTTCAGCATTTTCGCTTTTCTTTTCTATGTGCTGCCTGCTCCCGCCGGGCTATACGGCCGGGTGAGAAGGATACGGACAGATGAGCAAGGCCGCTCCTCCGCTCTGTTCTGAGCTCTGGAGCTGATGGAATCCGCGCAGCGCCCTGCCTCACGGGGATGTTGTGCTAAACCGTACCGTCTCAAGCACGGGGAGGCCGTCATGTTAGTGATTAGTCGTCGTCAAGGAGAAGTTTTGTGGATCGGAGATCAAATTAAGATTGTGGTATGCACGATGCGTGGTAAGCGGGTCAGCCTGGGAATCGAAGCCCCTCGCGACATTCCGGTCGTTCGGGATGAGCTTCGCAAAGCGGACCTAGAAAAGACAATAGCTGTCGCAAATGCACAGCAGCATGTTGTTCTTGAAGCCACAGAGGGAAGTTGCGTGAAGTAGTCGTTGGCCAGGGTGAAAGGTAGAAGGCATCTCGATTTAAGTCGGACAGCCCGCGAGGGAATGCGCGTGCCTAGCCCTTGCGGGCCTGTTCGACATCGGTTCGCCGGATCTCCGTTCCGCCAACCGCTATGTCACTTCACCAACAGGCGCATCGCACGCTCGCTGGTGCCACCAGACTGCGGCCTGCTGGCTATTCCAGTCATCGACAGAGGAGCACGTACTCAAAGCCGCCTCGAGTTCGGTCATGTCCGCAAAACGATTGCACGAGTCTTTTTCGAGAAGACGGAGCACGATCCCCTCGAGATCCAACGGGATATCGGGGACGATCTCTGAGGGGGGCACCACAGGCTTGCTGGCATGTGCCAAAAGAACGCCCATCGGTGTCTTGGCCTCAAAGGGGGGGCGCCCGGTCAGCATGTGGTAGGCGATCGCCCCGAGGGCATATAAATCGGTGCGGCCATCGAGATCGGAATCTCCCGTGGCCTGTTCGGGTGGCATGTAGTGGGGTGTTCCGCTAACTACCTGCTCGGCGGTGAGCTGTGGATTCTCAGAGTCTTGCGTTAACTTTACCAATCCAAAGTCGAGTACTTTGATAAAATCGCACTCTCCGCCCCGCTCGGTGACGAAGAGGTTGCCCGGTTTGAGATCTCGATGCACCATGCCTTCGCTGTGCGCTTCGGCAAGGGCCCGGCAGGCCTGTCGCAGCAGATAAATGACCCGCCCGGCAGGCAGCGGGCCAGCCTCTTGAATCAGTTCCGCAAGGCTAAGGCCGGGCAGATATTCCATTACATAAAAGAACGTCTGATCCTCTGTGTGACCAAAGTCGTAGATCGCGATGGTATTTGGATGCGTGAGGCTGGCGGTTGACTGGACTTCTCGTTCAAAACGAGCGAGCGCATTGGTGTCGTGCGCCGATTCGGCCAGGATAAGCTTCATGGCGCAGGGCCGTTTCATCATGGCATGTTTTGCCAAAAAGACATCGCCCATACCTCCGCCCCCGATGCGGCTCAGGAGCTGGTATTGGCCGATTCTTTTAGCTTCACGAACATCGGTTCGCAATGCGTTAAGAATACCAGAGGCATAGGTGGCAAGAAGGATTCCGACGATGACGATGAGGAGTTCGGTGCTGATGTTGTCCCAGGAAAAAAGTGGTTCGACGCGCGCAGCCAACTCCGGGTGGAGCGATTCAAAGAGGATCATGGAAATGGCTGGCGCGAGCGCCATCACCATCACGACGCGTGCGGTCTCCTGCCAGCGATGTGGGATGAAAATCCCGTGGACGATCATGAGCAGAAATAGCCCGATCATCTCCTCGCGGCCTTCTAGCAAAAGTTCGAGGATGTTGTTTTCCCGGGCATCTACGAGCATGCTTTCATAGTGGATGATGATCCATAAGAGTGTCAGGGTGCCAAATATCAGGTATTCCACGCCACGCAGCAGTTGGTGTGTATAGTTGCGCCGGGCGTAGAGTACGCCAAGGACAGCACCGAGAAAAAGGATCCTCGCCAAGGCCCCATATCCGAATATTTTGTCGGTTCCGGAAAGCAAACCAAACCCGTGGTGAAATAATACCCAGATAACGACAAGGGCGTAAACGATGACCAATAATATGGACACCGAGCGAAGACGCTGCTGGAGGACTGGCGTGTCCGTACCGGTTGCCTGTCTGCCTAAACCACCGATCAGATCCGCCCCGCGGTGACTGGCTGGTGAAAAGTCTGCCTCGAGTGTTGGTTCGAGCAGGACGTCGTCATCCGGCGCGGTCGCTTGCGGATCGTTGTCGGTTTCGAATTCGCCGTTCATCGTCAAGCTATTTCGGGGTGGTGGATTGTTGTGATGTGTCGATCTGCGTTTTCGGCGGCTCGGCGCTCTCTTGCGAGCTGCTTGGAGGTTGTCCGGAAGGCGGCCGGTCGCCAGATAGGAAGGGGATATATTGATACGCTGCCAAAAGCATTATGAGAAGAACGATCGGGCTGCCGAGATCACCTGCAGTCCGACGCATTTCTGACCAATATTTGTACATGTAGTAGAGTGTGATCGGTGGAATCAGAAATAGAATTCCCTCGAGCGGACTTGTACGAAAAGGGACAATTGCCAATCGAAGAAGGACTGCTACGATGCGCGCACCGCAGAGCAGGATGACGCCGAGCGATCCGTAGAACACTAAGTCCGTTCGCTTAAATAAAATTCCAGCGAGCAATAGAAGGATGCAGGGGAATGTCACCATAAATAAAGCTTTGGTGATTTTGTTCAGTATTCCCGATATATTGGCGATCTGCCGCTGGTAAAACTGCTGAGCGCGGGATGGCGGTTTGGATTGTTTTTGGATCTGCCGTTCCTGAGCCGACGGTTTTGGGAGAGCTGCCAATTTGTAACTTGTCGGCTCTGGCTGCACATCTCTGGCAGGTTTTTTTTTGGCGAGGGGTCGGTGATCTGCAGAAATGTCCGCCAACTGCATGCTCGGAGAGAGCCCGGATGAGCTGGCTGCTGGCATGTCGCTAAGACGAAACGTTCCGGTCCGCGCGACATCTGCCGCTGGGGGTGCGGGAATCTTCATGCGATGACCGCAGTCCTTGCAGCGTCCCGTGCGGCCCGCATGTTTGGAGCTCACCTTAAAGGCCATACCGCACTCGGAGCAAGCAAAATCGATGATCATCCGCCTGCACCTTCACTCGATATTCGCCCGCGGAGAATCGGTCGTATTTTGGGCATGAAACGACGGTTTGGTGTGAGCTTTTGTTGGACAACATGCTACGGGGTCTGCCAGGGAATGGCAAGAAGCGCGGTTTTTGCACTGTTTGGGGGGTTGAATTGAATGCTCACTGCGTATTTTTCGCATCTGCAAGTTATTTTTGGCCGTTATTGTTGACAATTTTCCCCTACCTCGTTTACCTTGAGTCCGCAGGGGATTTTTATTCGTAACGGAATGAGCGAGAAGGCAAGCGGAGTGCTTTTGGCCAGAGCACGTCTGCAAAATTCCCCTCCGACATCTGCGGCAACCTAGTGGTTCTCGCGATGTGATCATGTGGGAAGCCTGAACGTTTTTGTACCAGGTACCCAAATGATTCGCCCACATGAAAAACTCCTCATCGCGTTAACGGCATTCTCAATCTTAACCCTCGTCGGCGTGGCGGGGGCGGGCGAAACGACGAGCCCATCATCCAGAGGCCGTATTGCAACATCGCGGCCAGTGGACTCGCGGCCAGCGGACTCGTGGCCAGGGGACGCGTGGCTAACGGGCTCGTGGCCAGGGGAGGAATCGCCGAACGATGCGCAGCAGCATGGCGCACGGCCAACGCATATTGCATTCCGGGATATTTTTGCCAGTTCTCTAGGGATTAGCACTGACCCGCTGGTGGTGGATATGTACGAGGATCAAACCTTGATCCGACCCCATGCCGTTCCCGAACCGTATGGCTATCTTTTGGCGGCAGTGGGATTGCTCGGACTGTTGGGCATGGGGACCGCTGTACGGTGGCGAAGAAAGTCGCTCTCGCCCTACGCTGGCGGTGAGCATTCCAGTATTAGCGGGCCGCGCCATCGCCACAATCGATCGACGCCGGCAAAGAAGCGATCGCTTGCGCATTCATGACCAAACGGAACGCGACGGCTGCTTGAGCGAACTGGGCATGTTCGTCCACGTTGCCGCCGTACTCTCAGGTCACGATGGAATATAATGCATGATGGCCCAGAAGGCGGTCAGCGCGCCGATGAGTGCCGCAGCTCCCAGCACCTGTGGCCAAAATCGCGTCGCTTCCATCCACGGACGCAGGAGTCGCGCTAACTGCGGAACAAGAAAGAACCCCATGATCGCGACAGCAAGAGTGGCGACGGCAAGCTTGACGGTAAGCGGATGTGCGCGGGGAATGCATCTCGGCACATATTCCCCAAGAAGGAGTACCAGTGGATAGAGGGCAAGGAGCACGACAAGAGACTGTTTCCAGATCGCTACGGGCTTGCGCATCGGATCCGATACGCCCGGGGGTGAAAACCATGCCGAAAATCCAGCCAGCTCATTTGGGTAGCTGATTTTTGCTTCGTCGCCGTACCGCGATTTGAATTTTTGAATCAGACGTTGCCGATCTTCCGACTCCAGCCACCCGATCAAGTGCTGCACCGTGTCAAAACGATGGACTGCGGCAAACGAACGGCAACGTTCGGGTGGATCGTCCAGCTCTTTGACCTGCGACATTGTGTGGCCGGGAAAACGAGAGACGGCGAGCTCAAACTCGCGCTGCGATAGGGCCACCTCCTCGGCGCGTTCGGTCAGTACGATCAAATGGACAATAAAATCGACATACGCGGCTCTCTGGTGTGGCTCATCGGTAGACATGATGCAGTCCTCCGTTTTACTGATCGATGAATCGCCTCGGCGGATCCTTTGGCCAATAGTGCGTCGCCTATTGAAAACGGAGTACCGAGATGTTTCAAGAGGTAATTGCCCGCGCAAGCTGGCAAACGCGGGCGCTGCATTTTGCCGCGGCGGGTTAAACTTCCCCAATGGAATGCAGGGGGAAAAAGCCCAAATCGCTGGCAATCGTTGAAAAAGCCGAGCCTTAAAGACCAAAGCAGAAATGCGTGCGCTTTTTTGCTTCTTTGGTACGCAATCTGCTCTCTATAGCAGGCAGAATCGTTGAAATGGCCACCGGTTAGGTGGCCGCTGATAGGCCCGGATGACCATATAAGAGAAACGGGTCGAGGAAGTAGGTTCGTATGAGGCAAGAGAACAAATCACAATGCCGGGTGATCGTTCACGCCAGCCTGCTGGCAATCGCGGGCGGTGCGATAATTGGGATTTCAATGCTCGCGACCAGTCAGGAAAAGGCGAAGAGACTCGGCGAAAATGAGGTCGCCCACCTCGAGCAGCCCACCGGCGCTACGGTGGTGCAGCCTCACGCCGACGGAGGCGGCGTGGTAACGCTGACCGACGCGAATTTTGTCGAACAGGTAATCGGTAGCAGGCAGCCGGTGCTGGTCGATGTCTGGGCCAGTTGGTGCGGCCCGTGTCGCGCTATCGCGCCGGTGATCGAGCAGTTGGCCAAGGAATTCACCAACCGCGCAACGGTGGCGAAGTTGGAGATAGAGGCCAACCCACGTCTCGCGCAACTACTGAAAGTGGAGGCTTTGCCTACGTTATTGATTATTAAAGATGGGAGCATTGTGGATGCGATGGTCGGGCTCGTATCGAAAAACGAAATTACCGAACGATTGCGAGCCCAACTCGACGGAGCCGAATCCTGAGACGAGCCATCAAAACATCCCATCAAAACATCAGAGTCATAAACATCAGAGTCAATGGAGATATGGGCAAGAAGTGTTAGTGAGCAACTGGTGCTCGCTCGGCGGTGGCAGGAGCGCGTCGCGATGAGAGCCGGAGGGCTTTTTCGTCGGGTACGCGGGTCTGTCGCCAGTAGGCCAGTGTCGAGCGACCCCAGTTGTTCGTGATGTCGCCCTGATCGGTCTTGTACCAGTTGGTGGCATAGCCATTCCAGACTTTTTCTCGGAGATGTTCCTGTAGGCCTTTGTCATATTGTTCGGTCGCCTCACGGGTCACTTCGATCACTTCTTTATTTTGTTGCCGGAGCAGAGAGAGGCAACGAAGGATATATCTCACCTGACACTCCACCATAAAGATAATCGAGTTGTGGCCCAGATTGGTGTTTGGACCGTAAAGCATAAAAAAGTTAGGAAAGCCCGGACTCAACATCCCGAAATACGTATGCGGTCGTCGTCCCCAGCTATCGTTTAGCGAGATGCCGTCGCGCCCGAGAATCTCCATGGGAGCGAGCAGCTTGGTCGATTCAAATCCGGTGGCATACACAATGGCATCAACAGGTTCCTCGCCAAGCGATGTTATGATCCCGTTGGGGGTGATTCGCTCAATCGATTCGGTGACGACCGACACATTCTCGCGATGCAAGGATTGCAGGAAGTCATTTGATATGAGCACGCGTTTTGCGGCGGCGGGAAAAGTTGGTATCACCTGTTCGTGAAGATGTTTCGGTGCCTGCCGCATCCGGAGACGTGCCCAGAACGTGAGTATTTTATTGCGTTGCGTGCGCCGGTTGTAAAAGAGAATCCGCGTTTCATTGAGCAGGTACATCGCCCATCGCTGAATCCTTCCGGCAAAGGGCACATAGCGATAGAATGCCTTCATCCAACCGGGATAACGATGGTCGTGGCGACGCAGGATCCAGTTTGGCGACCGCTGGAACAGAGTGACTTTGCGGGCCAATTCAGCCAATTTCGGCACGATCTGGATGGCACTCCCGGCAGAGCCGACCACCGCAACGCGCCGATCGCGAAAATCAAAATCCCGATTCCACCGGGCCGAATGAAACGCAGGGCCCTCAAACGAGTCGCTCCCCTCGATGTTGGGCATTTTCACCAGGCTGAGTTGGCCGACAGCAGAGACAAAGAAATCGCACGTAAACGATTCGCCGGTGTCGGTCTCGACGTTCCATGTGGCGGAATCGTCATCCCAAACTGCTCGGGTGACTTCAGTCCGGAATTGAATGAGATCCCGTACGCCGAAGTGGTCAGCGCACTCTTTGAAGTAATCGAGAATTTCACTCTGCGGTGCATATTTACGAGACCAGTCATATTTTGGATAGAACGAAAATGAGTAGAGAATCGAGGGCACATCGCAAATGCATCCCGGATACGTGTTATCGAGCCAGACGCCCCCCATATCCTCCGATTTTTCAAGAATCGTCACGGAGCGTATGCCGGCTTTAAGTAACTGGATGGCAAGACAAATGCCGCTTATGCCAGCGCCGACGATTACGAAACGCGGACCCTCGGAATCATTGCTATATGCGCTTGATGTTGACACGGTGGGAATAACCGGTGGGTGGGACGGAAGCTATGTTTCCTAGGCAAGGTAAACCGCCTCGGGCTGCATTATAACAGGCAACTCTGGTTCAGCTAAAGACCGGGGGCGCTAAATTCCGAACAAGATGTTTTCTAAGTAAGTTTGCCAAACCTTTAGGGCCAGCGCCTTTTAGGGGCAATGTAGAGTGTAGTAAAATCGCCACATTTGAAATGAAGGCGAATGTCGCACAGATCGCTTTCTCAGTCATCGCTTCTTGAGTTTTCCTAAACCTTTTTCCTTTCGCCAGCGGTTCACCATCTCAAGTGCAGCGCCAGTTTGCGAAATGAGCTTCATGAGTTGGCTGCGCGTTATCTGTAGCTTGCTGGCAGCCCTCGCAAAATCACCGCCACTGGCATGGAGGTGGTCGAGCGCTTCGGCGAGTATTGCCGGAAAGTCTTTATGCCGACCGCTGAGGACCAGTTTTTCGTTTTGCGTGCGCTCTCGCCAGAGCGAGGTGGGTGATCCTTTGAGACTGGGGGAACGGATCTGTATAGCCAGCGCTATCCGGAGTCGACGCAGAGCGGTTGCTTGATTTTCTCTGCCACTTCGCCGTTCGGTAGCGGTCGCCTCGACGAGTGTCGGTTGGTGGACGAGCTTCACGCCCGTCGAGACTTTGTTGCGCCGCTGCCCACCCGGGCCGCCGCGCCGTAATCGTTCGAGTCGAGTTTCGCCCAGCAGCACATCGTCGGGAAGCCGGGCAGGATGGATCGTCATTCTGTTGGCCTCACACCTCGCCAAAGGGCGTAATTGGGCGTACACTATTTGCCAAATGGAGCTTGCAGCAACATATCGGTTGCGGCGAGCAAAAGACAGACACATTGTATCCTTGCCGGCTCGTCATGACCGAACACGCTCAGGCCGCCGTTGCCGCACCCGTGCAATCGCCCGCCGGGCAAGCGCGACTCGGCTCACTCGACGCCTATCGCGGCTTTACGATGCTCCTGATGGTCTGGTCCAGTTGGCGATGGTTGCCACCGATCCTCAATGCCTATCCGGAGAGCGGATTTTTAAACGCGCTCGATCATCAACTCAAACATCTCACCTGGGCAGGCTGTACCGTATGGGACATGATCCAGCCGAGTTTTATGTTCATGGTCGGCGCGTCGCTGGCGTATTCCTTTGCCAAGCGGCAGCAGCGGGGCGACAGTCGTCGGCAGATGTTCTTCCATGCCCTGCGGCGGGCGGTGATCTTGATTCTGCTGGGCGTCTTTTTGCGAAGTTTCAATTTTCACGGCACCTATTGGACCTTTGAAGATGTGTTGACGCAGATCGGTCTGGGTTACGTATTTCTGTTCCTGCTGGCCGGTCGCCCGCTCAAGTGGCAGCTGACAGCGCTTTTGCTGATTCTGGTCGGTTACTGGGCCCTGTTTGCCCTCTGCCCGTTGCCCGGAGCAGATTTCGACCCGGCGAGCGTTGCGGCGGCCGATCCGGCGGTACGTTTCGAGGGATTTGAGGGCCACTGGAGCAAGAATACGCATCCGGCACACCATTTTGACCGCTGGTTTTTAAACCTATTTCCCCGGCCGGTGCGAAACGACGGCGTCGACATTGGCCCGTTTGCCTATAACAGCGGCGGCTACTACACGCTCAATTTCATCCCGTCTCTGGCCACAATGATACTTGGGCTTCTGGCGGGCCAGATTCTTCGCGGCGCATCTGGCGGCCGCCGCAAGTTGCTGCTGCTGCTGGTTGCCGGTGGCGGGCTTGTTGCGATTGGAGCGGGTCTTGAGAGTTTGGGAATCTCGCCAATCGTGAAGCGGATCTGGACACCCGGTTGGGCGATTTTGAGTGGCGGCTGGTGTTTTATCGCGCTGGCGGCTTTGTATGGCATCATCGACCTGGTCGGCTGGCGACGGTGGGCCTTCGTTGGCATCGTAGTCGGTCTCAACCCGATTACGTTTTATGTGATGAGTTGGATTGTCGTCGACTGGATCAACGCGAATCTCCGGCGGCATCTGGGGACGAATTTTTTCAAAACGATTGCCGGCGAAACGTTTGGGCCGCTGTTGGGGACGGTGGTGCTGGTTGGTCTGTTGTGGCTGATTGTTTATTGGATGTACCGCCGCAAGATCTTTTTGCGAATCTGAGCTAGCAAGTATTGGAATCGCGTGTACCACCTGCCGAGCCTCTACGACATCCTGCACACGCCCGGAACGGCGGAAGATGTGTCGCTCTATGAGCGGATTGCCCGCCGGTTTGGCGCAAAGGCGACCCGTTGGCTCGAACCGGGTTGTGGCACCGGGCGGCACCTCCGGGTTCTCGCCCGCCGTGGCTATCGGGCGGTCGGTTTCGATCTCGATGAGGACATGCTCGCCTATGCAAAGCTCTCGCTGGCGCGGCGCCGGCTGGCGGCCCAATTGTTTTGCGCCAATATGGAAGCGTTTGCCCAGCACCTCTCGGCCGGCTACTTCGATATTGCCATCAACCCCTTCAGCACCATCCGCCATTTAATGAGCGATGCGGCAATGCTCCGCCATTTTTCAGAAATGGCCACGGCACTTCGCTCAGGCGGTCTCTATGTCGTCGGGATCAGCATCGCGAACTACGCCAGCGACCGGCAAGAGACCGATCTCTGGCTGGCCAATCGCGGCCGCTGCCACGTGCGGCAACAAATTTCCTACACCCCGCCGAGCGGAGGCGGTCGGATCGAGCAGGTCGAGAGCCGCCTGCGGATCACGCGACCGAGCGGGCAGCAGACGCACACCGATGGCTACTCGCTGCGGACGTATGACGAGCGGCAGTGGGACGCCTTGATTAAAAAATCAAAGCTGCACCGAGCAGCATCGCTCGATGAATGGGGAAAACCGCTCGAGGGGAGACAGCCACCCTACCAGCTCGAAGTTTTAGAGAAACAACATTAATGATGCCCGCCACATCGGGGCAACCTGCACCGGTCACTCAGGCCGCCATCCATTATCGATCGCACGCAGGATCAGTTTCATAATGAGATACGAATGGGTACCGATGCTGTCACCCCGGGCTTCATAGCCATCGGCGCTGGTAAGCACCTCATACGCCTTGACGATCCCCTTGAGCTTGCCGTGGGCGTCCACAATCATCCCGCCGCTTGCCCCCTGCTCCACCGGTGCAGTGAAGGCAATTTCCGTCGGAAAGTCGGTGTTGGCCTGAAAGCGGTACCCGGTGACTTTTCCGGCAGTCAAGGTCGGCACCCCGTTGGGAAACGCCGAAACAAAGACGGGCGTGCCAGGAGGAAGCCGCGTGTGATCGAGCCTCAGCATGGGCAGGTGACGCATGGCTTTAGGCAACCGAAATACCGCAAGATCGTAAAAGACATGCCAGCCCTCGTTTTTTGTCACCTCTCCGGTGCTTTTGTCACCGTGGGAGGTAAGCTGTATTCGCTTTGCCCCTTCGACGACATGGTGTGCCGTTAGCACATATCTTTTATTGCGAATACGGGTAATGACCCCAGAACCCTGGTACCCGTTGTCAGCCACGATGAGGATCGTGGCCATTTTGATCTTTTTGAGAAGCGCTTCCTCACTGTTGTCCGCATAGCTGCTGCCTGGATCGACGGCGGCTATGCACGCGAAGACGAAAATGGCAATGCCGAGGCGAATGGCAATAGCAGAGAGATCTGAGCCGAAACGCCGATCTGCTAAGTGCAGGGGAGATTTGCCGTTGTTCATTGTGACACCTGACTTGCACCGGTGCGGGCCTGAGCGGTTATCCCGGTTATATGCTGGCGCGTCCCGATCGTCAACTTTTTCGATACACTCAGCGTTGATCGTTTGCCCGCAAGGCTCTGCCCTTACTTCTCCTGCCGGGCCTCCTCAAGCACCACGCCCGCTGCATCGCGAAGTGTGACCCCGCTCGGCGCACTGGTGACGGTAAGGCCCGAAGGAAGGGTGACGCTCTGAGAGTCGCTAGAAAACTCTGAGAGGGTTACATCACCATCGCGAGTTTCGTCAAAGCGGATCGCGCTCACGAAGGCGACATCACCGCCCCGCTGACGGACAACGAGTACGGGTCGCTGCTTCTCCTCTTTGCCGAGAATTCCGAGGCCGGTCGTAACCTCGCCGGGGGTCAAAAGATCGATCTGCCCCTCTGTCGCAAAACGGATCGTTTGGGGGGCGGAGGAGGTGTGCAGATCGGTGATATGGCGATAGCCAAAGCTTTCCGAAAGCGGCCCCTTTCTGCCGTCTCCACGATTTTCAAAGCTCCCCTCAATATGCATCGCATAATCGTAGGTGTGTTCCCGGGCACTTTGGCAAAGATAAAAGTCAAGAATGACCGAGTCGATCAGGACGATGGTGCGTTCGAGCCTGACATCTTCGTAGGCGTCGGTGCAATCGGCACGAAAGACTTTAATCCGCTCGCCGGGATAGAAAAGGAGGGGTCGGCCACGTACGATCTCTCCCGGCGGTGGAATCGCCCACTCGTCGTGACTATTGCCCTGAGGCGCTTGGGAGGTCTCGTCGACCGTGACGGTATTGTGCGCGATGGTCTGACTGTCCCAGGTCAGGTGCTCTTCAGCGCCGTAGCCAAAATAGTTCACCTCGCGAATTGCTTTGCGGTCACCGTCGCTCACGACGATCGAAAGTTTATCTGCATGCGAGTGCCCCGATCCCCACCGGCCGAACGTCATCGCAACACCAACGGCGCCCGGTTTCGCGCTCTGCCGCAAAACGGCATACCCTCCGCTCGGCAGGAGCGTGCAGCCATTGGTATGGATACCATTGAGTCCGATAGTTGCATCGTCTTCAAGATCGAAATGCCCTTCGGGAAGATCGGGTTCCAGCCAGATCAAATCGGTTGCTGTCCGCAGACGCGTGGTGTCGCTCGGGTTCGGTTCTGCCCAGGGCCGCGTGCTGCTCCTTGGAATCCGGGCGGCAAATGCAAACTTCGGGTCCCGGTAGGCTCGCCAGGCGGCATCGTAATAGCGCCAGGAGAGAAAATGATCGGTGGATGCATTGGCGACCACCGAAACCGTGCCATCGGAAAACGTCCGATAAAAGAGCGAGTCAAAAATCGGTTTGACGCTCTTAAAGCCGGATGGGCCAAAGGTCCGCTCCACATCAGCGCCGGCATCGAGCGGGTGGCCGGGAGATTCATGGTTCCAAAGATCGACGCCGCTGCCTCGGGCAGCTTCCAGTAGCAAAAAATAGCTATCCGTCGTAAATGCCTGGTAGCCGTACGATCGCTCATAAAAAATGCCGTCATTGAGAATAGAGCGGGATACATGCTGGACAAAGCCATCGCGGACCACCCTTCCCTGCTCGTCGCGATAGCCGTGCAGCGCTTCGTCAATGAGTTCGCGATCATTGATACAAAAACCGACAATGCCGACACCGGCAATGGCGCGCGCCCGCCAGTTGCTGCGGGTTTTGTGATTGCAGATGCGCAACACCTCGCCGCAGGGCTTGAGGACACGGGATTCAATCGCAGTCTTGTCGTCGTCGCTCAGGGCGCCTGAGTTGTAGATTAAATCGTAGGCACACGCATAGTCTCCGGCCCAGCGGGCCTCATTGAGGGTTGAGGGCATCGCCTTGCCCTTGATGTTACTCACCGGATAACTCTCGTAGACGGGAACATAGGAGAGGAGAATCTTTGCCGCTGCGTCAGCAAACACCCGTTCATCGGTGAGTACATAGGCCAATGCAAATTCATTGGCGAGCATGCTGACATCGCGATTCTCGCGATTGATGACCTCTTTTGAGATTTTTGGGACATCGTCGATTCGTTTGCGCGTTTTTGCGACGAACGAGTCGACATATTCCGACAGCCAACTCTCCCGGGCGATCCATGCCTTGAGGCGCTCGATGTCGTCGGTGTTGAGAAAAAGCCTCGGATGGGCAGGCAATGGATCAGGTACATCGATTCGCTCGGCGCGAACGCGAGCCGTTTGCTCGCTGGAGTTTTCGCGTTCTGCCGACTCACAGTAGTGGACGATCGCAAAAAAGAGAAAGAGAGAGAGGGGTAGTAGAGCCGATATCTTTGCACCAGAAATGGATGTCTTCATGATGTTGCTCTTGGGGATGGTATGGGAGGGATTGGAGGTGGGTTTGCCAGCGCGGTGGATCGATGTCAGCAGCGCCGACGCATGGGGTTCTTTGCCGCGAGCAGGAGGGCTGCGGAGGCAAGCAAAGCAAAAGTGGAACATTCGGGTACCTGGTTGAGCGTTACCCAGTCATCGTTGTTTCGACTGCCCCACCAGGTAACAGGGTCTGCGAGGCGCTCTGCCTTGCTGATGCTCATGTCCTCTCGGTCGGCGCCGCGATGTTCATAGGAATCGAATAACGTCTCGGGCATCAGGTCAAAAAGCGATACCCAGTATTTCTCACTAGCCGATACCGAAAACAGCACGGCGAGGTCAAAATCATTGGAGATCCGCATGTCGGCGTAGCCAAGAAAATCTCCAGCGGAGACGGTGTCGGTTGTGTAGGAGGGGTCATCCGGTTGGTGGGCCGGCCAGAGTGCCGCCGGCCAGTCGTTGAGTATCTGCGGGAAGGCATCGTCCAGGTTCACATGAAAGAGCACCGCTAAATAGTCGGAATCATCTGCTGAAGTAATTTCGAGGCGTTTATTGACAATCGAGGAATCGTCGGGGTGGACCTCTTCGGTAACGCGGGTAAAAGTGCCGTCAAACGGGGCGTAGACGGGCACCGTCACCCGGTCCCCTTTGTATGCGGCATACGGTGCATAGTAATGTTTCATGCTACTGTCGGGCTCGGTTGCATCGGTCGCCCCAAAGTATTCGCCGGCATAGCTGATCCCGTCGTAGGAGAAGTCGTGGCCGGCCCCGGAACGAAATTTTGATATCTCGTAGATCATATCGGGGTTGGTGATGTGCGATTCGATCAGCGTCGGATGGATCGTTGTTGCGTTAAGGCCTGTTGCAACAAAAAGGTCTGCTGTAACGATGAAGATGCTGCACGCGCACAGCGGCGGGAGAGAGCCATCTGCAAAGACCGATCGCATGCAATTCCCCCTGGAAACGGAATTGTTCGGACACGTGACCATGGTGGTATACCACAGGAGGACCTCTCAAGGCCAGTCTGTATCGGAGATTGGGCGCGGCCACCGCGGATGGCGCGAAATAACGCACGAGATCATAATTAGATGCCTTGATGTCACGAATCGCCATGCATTGTCTCTGTGGCGATGCATATCACGGGCCACTTAGGTGCGCTTTGCATCTGGAGTTGGTGGACTCTCCGCGGCCCATGTGCCTGAGTCGATAATCGGCCACGATACATCGGGCGGACTCTCAAGTAGCCATGCATCCGCCTGCCGCTCATCTTCGAGAACAATTTGCCTTCGCCGAAAAAGGGTAGGATGGCCTTCAAAGCGATCCAGAATGATGCACTGTGGCGATGAAATCCGATAAAGCTCACCCTGGATTGAAGTGGTGCCGCCTTCTGTCGCTGCTGGCCATGCGCCTGCATGAAAAAGAGTGTAGAGCGGTCGCGACATAGCCGCACCAAGAAATCGTGCTCCTGAGAGAAGTTGGTGGTTTTCCTGCCCGGCCATCAGGCTGCCGTAGACAAAAACGACTCTATCCTGTTTTTGTTGTATGGTCACGCATTGCCTTGCAGGTGGATGGTACGCGAGGGGCAAAGCAGTTGTCTAAAGCCGGCCGGCGGTTTGCCGTGCCACTGCCGCAAGAAGGCAGTATACGCGGACCAAAAAGCATCTGCCACCATAACCGCCTATGGGGCCACACCAATGCGCTTAGGAAAATCACCTCGCATGGTCCGCCGACACCTTCGATCCATTTTTCATAGCATCGCGATGTGCTCGCAAAACTTCCGGAGGAGTCGACATCTTGGCGGTATCTGAATAAGGAGAGGCGACAATCGGTTCGCAGGAGAGGGTTTTGGCGAGGTCGAGCAGGTCACTGCCAAACTGGTGTGGTGTTTGATACCGGTCTGCAGGATCCTTGGCCATTGCCTTGAAAATGATGGCATCCAATTCCGGTGGAAGGGATGCGACTTTAGAACAAACCGAATCGGGCATCTTTGTCATGATGGCTGTCACAAACTCAGCGAAACTAGTTTCGTCGAAGGGGTGATGTCCGGTAACCATGTGATAAAGTGTCGCGCCTAGCGAATAGGTATCAGCGCGATGATCGGCATTCAGAGCATCGTCGAGTTGTTCCGGTGGCATATACGCCAGTGTCCCAACCGCCTCTCCTGGGGCCGTCAACGTGGGAACGACGCCATTGGTTTTGCGTTTGGCCAGACCAAAATCTACAAGTTTCGCGACTCCAGCCCGCGAGACCATAATATTTTTCGGCTTGATATCACGATGAATGACGGATCGCTGAAAGGCATACTGCAGGGCATCACAAAGCTGCATCGCGATTTGCAGCGCCGAGCCGACTGCGATCCGCTTATAGCGGACGATGATATCGCCAACTTCTTTACCGATGATATGCTCCATGACGATGTAGTAGGCGCCGTTTGAGTCCCCAACCTCGTAAATTTGCATAATGTTAGGGTGGCGCAATTCCCTGCAAATCTGAGCAGCGCGCAGAAAGCGTTTGATGCCATTCGGGCTAGAAGCATAAATGGAGTCGACAATTTTCAGGGCAATCGATCGCCCCGATCGTTTATCCTTTGCCCGATAGACTGTCCCCACCGCGCCGCCACCAATACGCGCCTCGATCAGAAAATCGGGGATCATGTTCGGATCCCAATTTGCAGATGCCTTTTTTGCGACAGCGAGAGGGCGTGTTTCGGGCCATCCTTTGTCCGGTCGCCACCCATCTCGAGTGCTGCCATCAGAGAAAGATCGTTTGGGATTCCGATCAGGATCGGTGTTTGCTGGTGCAGACTGAACTTGAAAAAGCGTTTTGCCGAAAGCAACCTTGTCGCCATTGGCAAGACGCGTAGGGACGGAAATGCGTGTCCCGTTCACATATGTGCCATTCCAACTCTTAAGATCAAATACCGATAAACCGTCAGGAGAATTTGAAAGTTCGCAGTGATGCCGGGAGATCATAGGATCCTGAAACTGGATGGAGGCGTCCCGAGAACGCCCAAAGACGATGTGCTGGTTCTCGCCAACCAAAACGGTGCGTCCTACACAGCCGCCTTTGACAAATCGCAAGTCATACTGCATTGCAGCATCCCCCTTTACGGGTGATGCCCCCTTCGCCTCTCCGAGAATACGGATAAGCTTGTCTGACATGTCCATCCTAAGCAGGACATATCGTTGGGGCAAATTATAGTTTCATACCAACTGTGGATGTGTACGTCCAAATTGTCTTGATCTGTGTACGGCGAATGCCGGCAAGCGGTTCTTGCTTGCTAGGTAAAAAACAAATTCCTTGCCTTCCGTAGGCATATTGCCGCTAGCAGAAAAAAATGGACATATAAATCCAAATTTTTTTAAAAAGTAAGAAATAGCCAGAAAACTTTAGGAAGACGCCTCTTTTGGCTTTTCCGGCTCATTGGCTCGGCACGCGTCCTCATCCGGCTCGATAGAAGAAATCCCTAAAATATCCTCAGAAGCTGAAATCGGAAGTTCCTCGACATCCTTGAGCTTTCGTTCGATCGCGCGCGTTCTGGTAGAGGCAGCATCAATGGAACTTGATGCTTGAGTCAATTTCTTTTGTACTTTTGCTAGGACTTCGCTAAACAAGCCGAACTGCGTTTTGACATCGGAAAGGATTTGCCAGACCTCACTCGACCGCTGCTGGATCGCGAGCGTCCGAAATCCCATCTGGAGGGCGTTGAGCAGCGCCGCGAGCGTGGTTGGCCCGGCGAGGCTGACGCGGTATTCCCGCTGCAGCAGTTCACAAAGATCGGGTTGCTGGATGACCTCGGCATACAGCCCTTCAATCGGAAGATACATAATGCCGAAATCGGTAGTCCGGGGTGGCGCGATATATTTTTCAGAAATCGTCCGCGCCGAGGCTTTGATGGAGGCTGCAATCGCTCGAGTCGCCGTTGCCGCAGCCTCGGCATCTGCTTTTTCATGTGCGTCGACTAAGCGACGATAATCCTCTAGAGGGAATTTCGAATCGATTGGAAGCCAGACAACATCGCTCCCTTGCACACGTGGGCCTGGTAGGTTGATCACAAATTCGACGCGTTCGCCGGAGTCTCGGGTGTCGATATTTTTAGAAAATTGCTCGGGCGCCAGGACCTGGCTCAATAGCGCCTCCAGTTGCATCTCGCCCCAGGTGCCGCGAACTTTGACATTCGTCAGCACACGCTTGAGATCACCTACGCCGCTGGCCAACGATTGCATCTCGCCAAGTCCCTGGTGGACCTTCTCCAGTCGATCGCTGATCAGCTTGAAGGATTCACCGAGACGCTTTTCGAGAGTCCCCTGTAGTTTTTCGTCGACGGTACTCCGAACCTTCTCCAGGGCCTTTGTGTTATCTTGTTGAAGTGCGGTCAGTTTCGATTCAACGGTTTCACGTATCTTCTCAAGTTTCTGGTCATTGGCATTGGTGAGTTGCGTCAGACGATTATTGAGCGTGTCTCCAAACACCTTCACCGATTCGCTGAGTTCTTTGCGACCTTCGCGTGTCGCTGTAAGAAGTTCGGTCCGGTTTTTTCCAATTTGCTCAAGCACATTGCGCTCGAGCCGCTCGTGAGACCGCTCAGCAGCGTCGAACCGATGATTGAACGCCTCATTAGCGGAGCTGGATCCGCCATTTTTGGATTTAGCGAGGAAGGCGAGAACGACAAGGAGCAACAGCAAGATGGCTATAAGTAGTAGCGTGTCGACCATTTTGAGATCCCGCGTTTGCTCTCGTTAAAGCGCTAAAATGGTATTGTCCTGAAGCGATCAAAGAAATTCAATGGCGGATGCTATCAAATTTCCGGCAGGGAATCGAACAGTCCGAGCGTGCGTAAAGGCCTTACTGCTGTGCTATGTCCGGTCCAGCCACGGATTGACCCAGTCTCCCCAATATTCGAGATATTTCTGATAGCCTAAATTGTCCCCGGCCCTCTCCTCGAGCCATGCTTTTGTTTTGTCGACTAGTGCGTTCTCCTGCTCGAGCGTTATTTTGCCAGTGAGAACGCGGGATCTGAGAAAGACAAAATAGGTATCGAGGACATCGCAGCGGCAGTAGGCATTAATCTCGGAAAGTTTGCCCTCATCATACATCGATTGGACGTCAGATCCGCTGACGTCCATCTTGCCCGGTTTGCCTAAAAGAGATGCGGCAAGATTCAAGCCGCCATGAAACGGCGCGGCACCAAAGTTGGTAAGCATCTCATACAGGTCGATGTGCGCACCAGAGTTATATCGATATCTGGGCTGACCATGAAGAGGACCATGGGGGAGGAGCCATTTGGCAATACTGACGCCATAGCGGTAGGCGGCTGCCTCCATCACCGGAAGGTCAAACCCGCGGCCGTTAAACGTCACAAAAGCGGGACAGGCGTACGCCTTCCACCCCTGCCAAAAGTCCTTGGTCAGGATATGGGGCCTACACTCGCTTTCATCGAGTGCAACGATGTCAAGAATACTGAAGTCCTCGGCGACTTTGGCCACAACAATAGAGACCGGGATGTGATACGAGTGTGGTATGAAATCATTTCCGCGGGATTTCATTCGTTCTTTAGCAAACCGCTCCCGGGCAGCATGAGGCGAAAGGCCCTCACCCGGATATCGGACCTTTGAAACTATTTCGCCATCGACAACCGTTTCGATATCAAAAATCAGATAGACCACATTTGCGTTGTCATTTGCCATGCGTTACGTCTCGTACTTCGCTAAAGAGTGTCGTGTCGGGTGTTGTTGCTTGGGAATGGGCAAGAGAAGCGTCGAAAATCGAGTAAGGACACACGGCAGTAGTCGTTGATTCTCTGCGAGGTCATTGCGACTTCTGTTTTGCCGCTTTCCGGGCCGACGGGCGTGGGGAATGATCGGCCTGCATACTTTTCCGGATCGCTTTCAATGTTTTGACATAGTCGGGGTCAACAAAACAGGGCTTGCTTTCGACGGCACTCATGAAATTGTCATAGTCGATTTCCTGAGTCAGATTCATCATGACCTGGGACCAGATCGACTTGCTTACGAGAATCCGATACGGATATTCTGCATCAGCATTTTCCCAAATTTCACAACTGCCGATCAAGTCAGGAAGATGTGCCTGAAGGGACTCGAGGTGCGATCGCACCCTGGTGCGGACCATGATGTGTTGTGGGTCTACCGGTTCCTGCGGCGCCCCGGTACCTTCACGTGCGCAGACGCAACTGAAAAAACCCCACTGCGTAAAGAGCCACATGTGTTCGTTCCCGATGAAGAGGAGTTGTCGAGGCACCAATTGTAACAGGTTCGCCAATGTTTTCGTCTGCCCCCGGGCCCGCAAATATCCCCTCCCGTCTACAACCGGCTAGGCTCTTTCGGACCTTGAGGTGCCCAAAATACCTCCCTGCTACATTTTTTGGTTCACGCCTGGAGTAGCGTCTCCATAATCGCCAGCGATCTATTAGAATGGCCCGGACAAGATGGGTCGTGACGAAAGAAGGCACCGATGCACGTTTTGATCATTGACGATGAATTTCAGGATAGTTCGGCTCCCGGTGAGGCTCTGCGCGGGTTAGTCGATGCGTTGGTGGAATTAGAAATATCCACAATCACCGCGACCACCTATGAAGATGGGTGGCAGCGATTTTTGTCCGATCCTGACATCGGATGCATTGTGGCCGATTGGGATCTTACAGAAGAAAGGGCCGACGGCGAGCATTTAGTAAAACTGCTCATCGACGGGATCCGCCGTCGAAATCATGCTATTCCTATCCTCCTTGCTACCGACCGGCTTGGTGTTGAGGGGATACCGACCGATATCCTTCAATCGATCGACGGGTATATCTGGACCTGCGAAGACAGCCCTGATTTTATGGCTGGACGAATCCAACAAGCGGTCGTTGGATACGAAAACCAGCTGCTGCCCCCATTTTTCAAAGCGCTTGCGCAATATGCCAAAGAGTATCGCTATGCGTGGCACACCCCCGGGCATATGGGCGGTGTTGCTTTTTTGAAGAGCCCGGCCGGTCGACTTTTCTATAACTTCTACGGAGAAAATGTATTTCGAGCCGACTTGTCTATATCGGTGCCGGAACTTGGATCGTTGAACGAACATAGTGGCGTTGTCGGTCAGGCAGAGCGAAATGCCGCTAAGACGTTCGACTCGGACAAGACCTATTTTGTGCTCAACGGCACTTCAACGGCAAACAAGATCGTCTGGAATGGCAGGATAACCCGCGGTGATGTGGTTCTCGTCGATCGCAACTGCCACAAGTCCCTGCAGCAGGCGATTCAGATGATCGGTGCTGTGCCAATCTATCTCGTTCCCACACGGAATCGGCACGGCATTATTGGCCCCGTTTCGGCGGATCAGTTTTCTGCCGAGTCGATCCGTCAGAAAATGCGGGAAAGTCCACTCATTGAAGGGGACGGCCCGGAATCTCTCGCCATGACGGTACTGACCAATTCAACATATGATGGCCTTTGCTACGATGCGCCGTGCGTTGAGCGTTCGCTCTGCGGTTTGACAGAGAACCTGCATTTTGATGAAGCATGGTACGCCTACGCCCGCTTTCACGAGGTGTATGCGGGCCGCTATGGCATGCATTCCACCGACGGCGAAAAAGGTGCTCCGGTCATCTTTGCAACACAATCGACCCATAAATTGCTCGCAGCCCTTTCCCAGTGCTCGATGCTTCATGTTCGCGACCGCCACGTTTCGCCCGATCGCAGAGTCGATCACGAGCGATTTAATGAGGCCTTTATGATGCATACCTCCACGTCGCCACAGTATGGCCTGATTGCATCCCTCGATGTGGCCACACGAATGATGCAGCATGGGCAGGGCCGCACCTTGATGCAGGATGCCATCGAGGAGGCGATAACCTTTCGCCGAAAGATGAGCGAGATTCATAGCTGCATGGCGAAAGAAAAAGACGGGTGGTGGTTCGATATGTTTCAGCCTCCGGGTATTGAGGATCAACCGTTCTCTCACGCAACAGCACCCCTCATTAGTCCGCAGGAAGATGGCGCAGATGTCACAAGCGACACATCGTTCTGGCTCCTGGAATCGAATGCCCCTTGGCATGGGTATGGGGCGCTCAAAGATAACTTTGTGATGCTCGATCCTATAAAAGTCACCATCATGACTCCGGGACTGGATGTTGGGGGAAATTGGCACCACTGGGGCATTCCCGCCGCACTCGTTTCCCTCTTCCTGCGGCAAAAAGGGATTGTGGTCGAAAAGACAGGCAACTATGCATTGCTCGTGCTTTTTTCTCTTGGCATCTCACGGGGAAAATCGGGCACGCTGCTCTCAGAACTCTTCCAACTCAAGGAGCATTACGACCGCAATGAACTGCTCGATGATGTTCTGCCGGATCTCGTAGAACAATACCCCCGGAGATATCGGGACACAACGTTCAGGGATCTTGCAAATGAGATGCACACGTTTCTTCGTAACTCTGACGCTGCCGCGGTCTCCGCCGATGTGTATGGCACGCTTCCCGAACAGGTGATGCTGCCTAGCGATGCTTTTACGGCGATGGTGAGCGGACGGGTCGATCGGATCCCGCTGGCGGAATCGGACGGCCGGAGTGCGGCGGTCATGATCGTACCGTATCCACCCGGCATCCCGGTGATCATGCCCGGAGAGCGTATTGACTCGGTGCGCACGCCGCTGCTTTTGAAATTCCTAAACATCCTTGCTGACTTTGATAGTCGTTTCCCCGGCTTCGAGCACGAGGTGCATGGCGTCGAGGCGGTTCGGGATGATGCAACCGGACAGGTTCATTATGAGGTCGACTGCGTCTGCGAGTAATCCTATTTGTCGGCCCGCGAGGCCCTGCTACAAATCCACAAAACCGTATTGCGTTAGATGACTGAGGCGCTGTCTATGGCCGATTCCAAGCGAGTTGTCGATCCGGAAGGTCTGTTGGAATATTCGGTAGTGTTTACCGATCGTTCCCTCAACCATATGTCGCAGCGATTCCGGCAGGTGATGCGCGACATTTCTGCGGCAATGAAGAACACCTACTCGGCATCTGCCACGGTGCTTGTTCCCGGAGGCGGAACGTATGCCATGGAGGCTGTCGCGAGGCAGTTCGCGACCGATCAATCGTGTCTCGTAATTCGGAACGGGTGGTTCAGCTATCGCTGGAGCCAAATATTTGAGGCGGGGAACATTGCCTCTCGAGTGGAGGTACTCAAAGCCAGGCCGATCGGCTCGGGCCCGAACGCGCCGTTTGCACCACCGCCGATCGACGAAGTCGTCGATGCGATTCGCGATCAGAGACCGCAACTCCTGTTCTGTCCGCATGTAGAGACCTCTTCAGGAATGATGCTATCGCACGAATACATTGTGTCCATTGCCGATGCTATTCATTCCGTGGGGGGGATGCTGATTCTCGATTGTATTGCCAGCGGAGCGATTTGGATTGACATGGCTGCTGTTGGTGTCGATGTGTTAATAACTGCGCCCCAGAAAGGATGGAGCGGCTCTCCCTGCTGCGGTGTCGTTCTGCTTAGCGGCACGGCAGCAGAACGCATGGAGGCAACGAAAAGCAGCAGCTTCGCGTGCGATTTGCGCGCGTGGCACGGTATCGCTCAGGCGTATGAATCGGGTGGCTGTGGCTACCATGCCACGATGCCGACCGATGGATTGCTCGTGTTTCGAGACGCCATCGACGAAACGATCCGCTTCGGGCTCGCCGAGGCAGAGGCCGCGCAGCGAGAGCTCGGAGCGCAGGTCCGAACACTATTTGAAAATCACGGCATGCCGAGTGTTGCGGCCGAATCTTTTCAATCGCCGGCGGTCATCGTCAGCTATACCGATGACCCTCAAATACGGTCCGGCCAGAAATTTGCCGATGCTGGCCTGCAGATTGCGGCCGGGGTGCCGCTTGCGTGTGACGAACCTGAACCTTTTTCAACGTTTCGCATTGGGCTCTTCGGGCTCGATAAGCTCAAAGAGATCGACCGGACGGTTGGCCGGCTCGAGAGGGCACTTTGCAGTATTGCTCCCTAGCGGCGGGGAATGATGTCTATTCGATTGCGCCCGCGGCGATAAATCCCTCAAGCGGCCACTTAACGCGCTCGGCGGAAAGTTGGTACATTGAACCGCTACGCCCGCCGCTGCGATGGCCGCGGGATGCTTACGAATGACGAGATCAGAAGGGACACGGAGACGACGATGACCGCTACTGCAAATGGAGAAACCCACAAATTTGAGGCGGAAACTGCCCGCCTGTTGGATCTCATGATCCACTCGCTTTACACCAACAAAGAGATCTTCCTCAGAGAGCTTATCTCCAACGCTTCTGACGCGCTCGACAAGCTTCATTTCGAAGCTCTTACCAACGAAGATATTTTGGGAGACGACAAGGAACTGCAAATTCTCGTTGAATCCGATACCGATGAGCGGACTATTTCCGTTTCCGACAATGGCATTGGCATGAGCCGCGAAGACGTTGCAGCAAATATCGGCACGATCGCAAAATCGGGCACCCGCGAACTTCTAGAGAAGTTAAGAGAATCGGGCGAGGCAGACCAGCCCGCCGATTTTATTGGCCAGTTCGGCGTCGGTTTCTATTCCGCCTTTATGGTTGCCGACCGCGTCGTACTCGAAACCAGGCGAGCTGGCGAGGATACCGCGACACGATGGGAGTCGGCGGGAGACGGAGAATACACCCTTTTAGATTCCGACAAAGAATCTCGCGGCACAAAGGTGACGCTCCATTTAAAGCCGACCGATACCGAGGGTGGCGTCGATGACTACACCCTGCCCTTTCGGATCGCGCAAATCGTTCGCGCCCATTCCGATTTTGTCGCCTATCCCATCAAGCAGGAACAGACCCGCCAGGAGGTCGAGCGCGATAAAGATGGAAACGCTGTGGAGGGGGGCAAGGAAGAGACGATTACCGAACTGGTCACTCTTAACAGCATGCGGCCGATCTGGACGCGGCCACAGGCGGAGATCAGCGAAGAGGATTATGCCGAATTCTATCGGCACGTGAGTCATGACTGGCAGCCCCCCTCGGAAACGTATCACCTTAAGGCCGAGGGCCGTTTAGAATATACGACGCTCCTTTATATTCCTTCGCATGCGCCTCCCGACTTGTTCTATCCAAATCAGCAATATGGCTTGCAGCTTTACGTCCGCCGCGTATTGATTCTTGAACAATACGAGGAACTTTTGCCGCGTCACCTGCGTTTCGTGAGGGGCATCGTCGATTCGGCCGATCTGCCCCTGAATATTTCACGTCAGCGACTACAGGAAGATCGCCATATCAAGCAGATCCGCCAATGGATCACCGGTCGGCTTGTCGACAATTTTCAGCAGATGCAGCAGGACAGGCCGGAGGAATACGCAAGCTTCTGGAGTCATTTCGGAGCGGTATTGAAGGAAGGGGTTGCCGATCCTTCTGCTAAAGAAGGACTGTTGCCGCTTTTGATGTTTCCCTCTTCTCATGACGCAGAGAAGTCCACTTCGCTTGCCGATTATGTGAGCCGCATGAAAGAGGGCCAGGAGGAGATCTATTACATAACCGGTCAGGCCCGCGAGATCGTCGAAAATGCGCCACAGACGGAACAGCTCAAGGCAGCTGGATATGAAGTCCTCTATTTTGTCGATTCCATCGATGAATTCATGGCTCAGTTTCTCGACAAATTTCAGGAGAAGGTTTTGCGCAACGCTTCGCGTGGCACTATTGAAGTCGGCGGCGAAGAGGATCGCAAGAAATCCGAAGAAGATCTAAAAAAAGAAAGCGAAAATTACGAGCCGCTGCTCAAGTCGCTCACTACGGAATTGGAGCCGTATGTGAAGGAAGTTCGATTCACCAGTCGCTTGACCGATTCTCCGGCGTGTCTGGTTGGCGAAGAATTTGACATTAGCCCGCAACTCGCCAAGATGCTCGCCCAGGCAGGCAGCGATGTGCCGGATCAAAAGCGGACGCTCGAGCTTAATCCGAAGCATGCCATGATCAAGAAGCTCCAATCGCTCCAGGGAGAGGATACCTTTGGCGACCTTGCGTTTCTGCTCTATGGAGGCGCACTCCTTTCCGACGGCGGCGAGGTCCCCGATCCCGCCCGGTTCGGGCGGCTGATGACCGAATTGATGCTTAAGTAATTTTGATTTAGCTCCTCGGTGCGTGCGATGCCTCGGCATACCTCACGACAGTTTGATTTCGAAACGATAATACGCCGCCACGGTACCGGTGCACTCAAATGGGACCGCTATGCCGGTCGCGACATCATCCCCGCCTGGGTGGCCGACATGGAGTTTCTCGCGCCCCCCGCCGTGATTGAACAGCTTTGCGCCCGGGCGCAACATGGGATCTTTGGTTACACCAGCCCCTATACCTCGGTGGAAGAGGCCGCAATCGAGTATATGACGCGGGAGCATGGAGTTGCCGTAGAGCGCCAATGGCTCGTCTGGATGCCCGGTTTGGTGCCTGCTCTCAACACGGCCGCACGCGCCTACTGCGAACCTGACGAGGCGGTCATAACCGCAACACCGATCTATCCACCCTTTCTTTCTGCACCCCGCTATCAGGGACGCCAGTTGCAAAAAGTTCCGCTACGGGTACGTGACGATCGGTATGAATTCGACCTCAACGCAATGCAGTCTGTCGTTACAGACAAGACGCGCGTTTTTTTTCTGTGCAATCCACACAACCCGACAGGGCGGGTATGGAGCCGCGAAGAGTTGCTGCAGATTATTGCCTTTTGCAAAACGAACTCCCTGTTGCTCGTATCGGACGAGATCCATTGCGATTTGATTCTAAATCCCGATCTTGAGCATCAAAGCATCCTGCGCCTCGATGACTGGGCATATGAAAACAGCCTCACTCTTATGGCACCGAGCAAAACCTACAACCTCTGTGGTCTTGCCTGTAGCTTTGTCGTCATCCCCGATGCGAGGCTGCGGCGACCGTTCCGCATCGCGACTCGCGGACTCTTTAACGAGATCGGTTGCCTCGGGTACACCGGGTGCGAGGCCGCATACCGGCATGGAGAGGCATGGCGAAGAGAGTTGATCGAGGTGTTGCGGGAAAACCGCGATCTTCTGATATCGTTTTTTGCCCAAAACATGCCCCGAATCCGGATCCTGCCTATCGAGGCGACCTATCTGGCATGGCTCGACGTCCGCGAGCTTGGATTGGATCAGGCAAAGCAATATTTCGAGGACGCCGGTGTCGGGCTCAATGACGGCGCCCAATTCGGCACCCCCGGCTACCTGCGGCTCAACTTCGGCTGTCCGCGATCGCTGCTCGAGCAGATTCTCGCCCGCATGGACGCAGCGTATCGCGCTCTTCCCGCCGGGTGAGCAGTCGCGACCCGCTCTCTGACATGTCTTATATAGCGCGGTGCGGTAGCGCCTCGCGGCGTACGCCAGCAGCAAGATTGGCCACCGCCATCTCGGTCATCCAGATGCGGTCTTCCCGCGTGGCACTCCCCACATGCGGGAGCAGAAACGTGTTATCGAGTTCCATAAGGCCGGGATGGATGAGAGGTTCCTGTTCATAGACATCGAGCCCGGCGGCGGCTAAATGTCCGGAGGTGAGTGCATCGACCAGGGCCGCTTCTTCGATGATCGCACCGCGGGCGGTGTTGATAAGGATGGCGCCTCGCTTCATCTTCGAGAAGCGCGCTCTGTCGAACAGGTGCCGGGTATGTTCGGTGAGGGGCGTGTGGATCGACACAAAATCGGCCTCGGCAAGACCTGCATCAAGCTCGACGTGCCGTGCGCTTAGCGGCGGTGCTTCCATTTCCGGTTTTGCCGAGCGGGAGTTGTAGAGCAATTTCATTTGCCAGCCGATTGCCCGCCGCGCAACGGCACGGCCGATTCTCCCGGCACCTACAATGAGCAATGTTTTGCCCACAACGCGGCAGCCGGGCCGATCAGAGGGGCTGATGCCCTGCCAGGTGCCGCTACGGACGAGCCGTTCGCCCGAGGCAGCATTGCGAGCGGCGCCTAAGAGCAACAGCCAGGTGATATCGGCCGTCGGCTCGGTGGTCGGCCCTGGGGTATACCCCACGGCAATGCCACGAGCGGTTGCCTCGGCGACATTGACCGAGTCGTAGCCGACTGCATAGCAGCTAATGACCCGGAGTTGGTCCCCTACGGCGTCAAAAAATTCGCTACCGAACTGGCCGTCTCCGGGTGCGATCATTACGCCCGCTGCGCCATGGGCATGTTCGACGATTTGATCGGCGGAGAGTTTGCTCGGCTCGGGGTTTTCCCAGACATTGGTGAGTCCTGCCGCTGCTAGCATGGCAGGGGCATCACCCGGAAAAGAGCGAAGCAGGGCGATATAAGGCTGTTCCATAGAGTCTCCGCGTTGGGCGATA
>JASMGX010000270.1 GCA_030751095.1 Pirellulales bacterium
CCAAACCCATCCCAATCTTCTCGGACATGTACTTTGGCACCATACTGAGCAGCCAATTCCGGTGTGCCATCCGTACTTCCAGAGTCAAGCACCACAATTTCATCGACCCACCCGGCAAGACTTTCTAGACAGGGTTCAAGAACGTGCGCTTCGTTTTTCACTATCAGGACCGCAGAAAGCGTTGCCCGCGAGACACCCTTTGGAACATGGGCCTGTTGACCGCTCGCATCTGTCACCATAGGCGTTGCCACGACAGCTTGGGAAATGGCTGACATTTTTTGTTCCTGCCTCAGGCAAAAGATAATGGGATCGCTAGATTATGCAGGCTACCGCGGGCACCCATTCATCCCACGCAGCTTTGTGACACCTAACTAGCAAATGCGCATGGCTTCTAAAGCAAAACAGAGGGGGAGGCAAGGGAAATTTGGTTTCCAGCGGGTCTGCTAGCGCTGACTGCTGAATATATTCTGGCACTCTGCCTCCCCTAAAAGGCAGCTTTTTACTGCGACCTTTGCCCCAAAAAGAATGCACAAGCTACGCTAGCGAGCAGCAATCGACAGATAGATAGCACTAAAGTGAAGAATTATCGCAGTATGTCTTGACGTCCGGAGGAGTCAAAAATACGATCCAACGGATTTTCAGAGGAAAAGTGAGTACACAATATGGCCCGATTCGTCATCATCGACAACTGGCTCGACCGAATAGGAGGCCACAATTACCAATACGCGCTCACAGTCCTCCAGGCCGCCGCCACAGAAGGATGGAAACCGGTACTGGCAACTGCCCAGGCGTTCAACGTAGCTGATGATTTCCCAGCCGGATGGCAGATTAGGCCTCTCTTCCGGTATGCCTGGAACCGTACTCACACCATTGGCGTCGATGGAAAACGCAATCAACCAATCGATCTTAAAGGGCGACAATTGTTGCATCCAACGGCAAAGAGAGGTTTCAGCAAGTACTTTGCATCCCTCGCGGGGCGACTAAACATCGTAAAACAACGTGGCAGACAGCGACGGATTGATGCCTTTTGTAGTGCTTGCACAAAACTTTTTGACGAGATCGGCTTATGCTCTGAAGACTTGGTTTTTCTACCATCCGTTTCCGAATTTGATTTTCTGGGTTTTGTTCGTTTTCTTGCAACAACACCGAGCAGCCAAAAGGTTGATTGGCATGTTCAGTTTCATTACGACATTTTTGATGGCAGACCACCCGATTATGCCACACAGCGCAGGCGTAAAGAACTTTTGCAGCAACAATTTTTCAATGCTCTTTCCTGTATCCCCAGACACCGCCTCCATTTCTATGCCACCACACCACAAGTTGCCGATCAGTACAATCGACTGCAGATCGGTCATTTCCATCCTCTCCCCTATCCGATTAGCGATCCTTCCCTAGCATCAGAAGTGTCTGAGAAACAGAAGCAGATACCACTACGTGTGACAATGGCTGGCGGGATTCGCCGCGAAAAGGGAAAGCATGGCTTGGCCTATTTGATTGAGCAGATCGATAACCAAGATCAACTCAAAAAAAAGATTCAGTTGTGGTTGCAGGGAAAACCGGCTCAGATTTCAAAACACCTGTCGAATCTTTCCGCTAACACGCTCATTCAGGGTCATGTCGATTCTAACTATGAAAATCCGATTGTTGTTGTAGAGCATCCGCTCGATCGCAATGACTACCTGACACTGATTCGTCGTTCTGATATCGCGATTCTGCCTTATAACAACGCCCGCTATCAGGCTCGCGCTAGCGGTGTCCTTGTAGAAATGCTCGCTGCGCAAGTCCCTGTCATCGTACCCGCTGGCTGTTGGTTGGCGGCGCAAATTTCCGATTCCATGTATGAGCATCTCGACAACCTGCGGGTGAGCACTGTTTGCCAACAGTCGATTGTTGGATCTCGCTGGACATGTCAGCCAACAGCCGAAACGGAAGCATCGCGATCGAATAGCACGAACATATTCCGTTTTGGTGGAGACGATCAGCACGCCGGCATGAACCTCCATATTCCCGATCACGCTAGCGAAATGATCCTCAGCTTCCATTGGGAAGAATCGCGACCCGGATACTACGTACGCCTACAGGCGAAACAAATGGATGCGGATGGAACAGAACTTAGCACTTGGGAAACGGTCTTGGGACAACGAACGACAACCGGTCCAGTCTCTACCCTGATCCATCTCGATCCCCATGCCAATCGCATCTGTCTCAGGCTCACGAATGCATACAACAATGATACGATTACGATGCGAGATTCTGAAATTCGACTTCTTGACATTCCTCCAAATGAAACACCATCAGCTGCCGTCGGATTGATTGCCGCTGATATGGACCAAATTCCAAAACTTTTATGTGAGATGGAACGTCACTACGACCATTATTGCCAGACTGCAGCCACTTTTGCAGCCAACTGGCGCAAAGATCACTCGCCATCCCGCACAGTCGAAATACTCTCTACCAGTCTTCCCCAAAAGAAAACGGCGCACAATGCCGCATAACATTCCTGGCCTCGATGTACTAGTCTCCAACAATGCGAGCGGCACTCCTCGTTGGAATTTACATCGCATCGCCAGATCTTCTGGTTTTCAAATTGCTCTTATCGTGGTAGTTTTCTTTGCCCAGTACGGTTGTCGAACTGGGAACCAACCGAAATTACAGAATACGTCGCCCCTCACTCCAATACAAAAGGCTCCCGAACAAACTGAATTGGAAGTCGTGTTTGTCCATACGCCACAACCAGACAAAGAAGCCGCCGAACTGCTCTGGAAAGAAATTGATGAACAGGCAATCCCCGCTCGACTGCGGCGCAACCTAAACCAAAATGGATTTCGCGTGGGTGTCCTAGGTACTCAACTATCTCCTGAGACAGAAAAAATCCTGCGGACTGCTGAAGA
>JASMGX010000271.1 GCA_030751095.1 Pirellulales bacterium
CGGTATCTGACACAGATGCCGCTGAGAACGACGATTGGGATCCCGTTCCGAACTGGAGCGTTTTCGTCAACCTGGAAAAGAAAGAGGCCGACAGCTGGGCAGCTCGGGCCCCTGAGCGGGTGAATCCAGATTTTTTCGATCCGGCACTAGCAAAGCCTCTCGGGCCGCTGGCCTTCCGCGATTGGGGCCACTGGGCAACCCATCCAGACATTCCCCTCGCACCACCCAAAGCCAATAAAGGCAGACCGACTGCCAGGGGCCCACAAAGGGGAAACCCCACACCAGGTTTGATAGACCCTAATGTTCCTGGCGGCGGCAATACAAACGTCCAATCCCCTCAGCAAGAGCAACAGCCCGAGCCAACAACCGTTGATAACGGTCCACCAACCGCCCGCTCTGCAGGCATTCGCTTGGTTCGCATCTTTGATTACAACGTAGAGGCCGGAAAAATTTACCGTTACAGAATTCAATTGGCACTGAAAAATCCAAACGTTGGTATTGATCCTCGTTTTTTGGAAAATCCTTCTCAAATGCAGGACGGGAAATATCGTGAATCGGTCTGGAGTGAACCCAGTAATATCGTGCGCGTACCCGCCGATGAGCAGGTATATGTGGTGACAAACGGAAACAAAGAAGGTCCTGAAGACAATATCATCGCACGAGAGATCATCGTACGAGAGATCGATTTTGATAAAGGGGAACAACGCACTGGCCGTCTCTCTCTTCAGCGTGGGGAGATAGCGAGTCAGAAAACAGACGAGAAACAATTACTACAAGGAAAAGGTAGTCCCGCCATCAACAATAACAGTCCGATAAGCACGGATTTGGTACTTCTTGACTGGCATGGCGGAGAGTCTCTCGGTGGTTTTGGCGGACCGCCCGATGGTGACCAAGATCGGCCCGCTCCAGAGCAAACCGTAATGACCGCTCCTGCTGAGATGCTATTTCTTGATTCGCGGGGCAACTTGTTCGCCAGAAATTCTCTCAGCGATGCCGCTGTGACCGGTGCTTTTAACAAGCAGTGGGAATTGCGGATGGATCAAGATGAACAAAGGGCTGAAAAAAAACAGGACGAACAGGGTGACGAAACAGAGGAAGAATTAATTGGAAAGCAAGGTAAAAAAAAGAAAGGCAAGAAAAAGGCACAAAAAAAACGTAATTGAATCGATTTTTCTAAACTGTCCCTCCGCAATCGAAGTATCATTTCCATCGAGGGAGATTCAACTGTTTCAGCCTCTTCAAAGATCGCGGTCGCATTAAAATTCTCCTTCGCGATCTCTTTCTGGCCACATGTGGCTTGAACCCCATCACGCGGACTGCCTGATTCGCTCAGTCGGTCCAATCGATCGATTCATCCTTACAGCCAAACTGCACGAAAACGGATGGCTCCATAGCGAAAATGCTTCCGGCAATATCAGCCCTCTTCGCACTCTGAAAAATTATCTGCCCCGCTTTTTTTCGGGGCCGATTTCTGCCAAAGAGTTCTCTGGCATAAGAGAAAACAAGGGTTTGTAGCTCTCAGTAGAGCGGCCTGTTCACAGGGAAAACCGCATAAACCATACAAATTTCCTATTTTTCGCGAAATTCTTGTTTTTTCATTGTTATCTAATCGACATGCAAGCATTATGGGGTAGAGTTGAACAGATTTATCCTATACCACTTATTATCCCTTAATAACCCAGAAATTGTATTTGACCTAAATGGCTGGTTGACAAGAATTACAGCCATGCTATTTTAGCCCCCTAGCTTACAAATTCGATAAAACCTGCCTAACCCGCAAAATCTAAACCAGTTGGCGTGGGTTAGGGGGTGTAATTGCTGGGAGGTTGCCTGTCACCCGACACGTGCCGTCGAGTCGGCGGGGCAGTTTAAAGCCAAGACGGCACTTGTGGATCAATGTCAACTCCTACTTCTTTCGGTACCTTTTTGGAGGATTGGAAAAGATGAATCGTACTTTAATTCTAGGCATCGCGATTTTCCTCGCGATTGTTGGAATCGCCATGATTGGCGGTGAGAAACAAGCTCTGGCCGGCCACGGCTGCCATGGCTGTAGCGCAAAATGTGACTGCTCAGCAGACGATTGCTCGGCTTGCGACAACGATTGCAAGTGTCGTGGCAGAAAACGCTGCTGTGGTCGTGATCGATGTCATGGTCGCGATAAGTGCTGTGGTCGTGATCGATGCAAAGGTCGCGATAAGTGCTGTGGTCGTGATCGATGCAAAGGTCGCTGTCATGGTCGCTGCAAAGGTCGCTGCAATGGTTGTGCTGCCTAAGCTGGCGTAACTCGGGCTTCGCTTACCGAAGCCTGTTGCCTGATAGCCTGGTGAGAAAGGCTTCAAATTAGCTAAACTCGCCAAGCTGTCAGTGACAATGAAGAGTCTATTATACCGGACCCTTTCGGGGGTCCGGTATTTTTTTGGTATCGGGCCCTGTTTGGGTCTCTCGGACTGAGCCAAGTGGAGTCGGTCCTATCGGTTTGTCGATACATAGATCCGACCAAGTGATTCTCGTCCCGCCCAGAGCGGGGAGACGACCAATCGGCATCCCCGACCAAAATTTCCCATGTCTTCTCAGACTTTACCCCCTAAAGATAGCGGCTCACCTGGAATTCCCAGCCAGGGAGTTCGTACTCTAATCACGCTCCTGTTGTTTTTCCATTTCTTTGCGCTTTTTGCCGGCGTCGCCGGCAATTTTGGAGCCCGAAGCGGACTAAGGCGCGAGCTGCGCGAAAGTCCAGGTATTCAGCCCTATTTGCGAACGCTGTGGATGGATACGGGCTATGATTTTGGATTGATCTACAACAATCCTTACGATTTTGATCATACGTGCCAGATTGAGCTCAACCCTGCCACTACTGAAAACGAACAGGGTGAAAACGAAC
>JASMGX010000272.1 GCA_030751095.1 Pirellulales bacterium
TCGTGTCGACAAGAATCAACGTCTCCTCCGGGGTTCGGTCAACGCTGGCTGCGAGCCAAAGGCTTTCGAAAGTTGGTACCTTTTATCCGCTTTGATCAATTCCTCTAACCCAAGCTCTATGATCCGGGTTTTAGTTGCGACTCCATAGCGATGCATGGCCTCTTTTAGCAGCGCATCATCAACATTAATTGTAGTTTTCATACATATATTATGGCACAATTATACATACTATTCAAGCTCAATCATATGGACAAATAATGGACTTAATGCCAGCTCAACGATCGCGCGCAAGCATATTCGGAACTTCCCAGGGCTAACCCCGCAGAACGCCGTGCTAGAGCTCTATTGACTTTAGCCGACCATGGAGCTATATACTCTTATTACAGAACTCGGATAATTCACATTATTAGTCTATAATTTTTTGCCAACCTGTTGACATTTTTCTGTCCTGCCTATAGAATTGAGGCATGACTGTACAGCAACTACTTGGTCCAAATGGGTTGGTGCAATCCGTTGAGGATGAGAACGAAAACGTTGATATCTTCTGGGGCGGCATGATTTATTACTCCTTCAACAGAAACAATTTATTTGCGAAAAAGCTTGGCATTGCTCTGTTGGCTACTATTGGGATTTTGCAGAAGACAATTTGCGAATTCTTCAAAGTGAACCGGCATACGATTGCCAATGTGCTCGACGTTTACACAGAGAAAGGCGTAGAAGGATTAAGAGATTACAAGCAAGGCCCGTCGGCTATCGGCGAGGAAGTCAGGCAGTTTGTTATCAAAAAATATCTCGAGTTCGAAGGTATTCGTGGCTATCAAGACAGAATTATCAAAGCCGTGGAAGCAAAGGTAGCGGAAGGTGATTTTAAGAGAAGCATCTGCCGGAGCATGATGCAGAAAATATTGAAAGAATATCGGGATGAGCGCGAACGGCAAAAGGAGCAAAATCTCGAGAAGCGCAAGGAAGAGCAAACGAAAGCTGAAGCCACGGATGAACGGGCAACGGGAAACGTCGTTGAAGCCGATCGGGAAAACGATGCGCAGTTAGACTTTGCTGAAAACCTTGCCGAAGGCGAAGAGCGTTGTGTTGACCATGGCGGCTGCAGCCTCGTAGTTCCTTTGCTGGATAAATATGGTTTAGTAGATCAGATTCCGGCAGATGAAAATGGTGCTCGCTTTAATAATGCAGAATTGGCAACAACGTACACTATTCTGAATGCAGGCGAGGTGGCCAAGGTGGAGCAGGACTTCAAACTGCTTCCGAGTTACGAGATGGGCGGGATGATCGGAAGGGCCAAGTTGCCCTCGCTTTCGCTTTACAGAAACCGCATACCGCAGGTAGTAGTGCAGATGGATATGCGGGATGTCATCTTAGAGACATCCAAGAGCATGCATGAACTATTGTGCTTTTCCGATGTTGTCTATATCGATGGCCACTTCATGGCCTATCACGGCGGCAGCGATACTCTGCATGGGTATAATCCGCAGAGGCGGCTTGCGACGCATGGCAGGGAGTATTTCTTTGTCCATGATAGAGATGGCCTACCAGTGTATGCCACGATTTCGGATGGCTACAGGAAGTTCAAGTATTATATAGAGGAAGTGGATGAGAAGCTGAGGTATATCTACGGAGCCGGCAAGAAGGAGCTCTTGGAAGTTTTTGACCGTGGTGGATACTCGAAAGAGTTCTGTGTGCAAATAGCGGAAACAATCCGATTTATTTGCTGGCGCAGCGATGCGAAGAGTGTGCCCAAAGAAGCAGAGGCGGCAAAGTGGAGGGAAGTTCGGATAGAGCGTCAGGGCAACAACTACGGAAAGGTCGATGAGAAGAGTTTTTTTGCCTGGGAAATAAAGGCTGTGTTTGAGTGTGAGGGCAAGAAAGCTGCCTTTCGCGAGATATGGATACGCAAGGGCAGGAAGGTATCGCCTGCTCTGACGAATGATTTTGAAACATCGCTCGAGGATCTGGTACGGCACCTAACCCGCCGCTGGGGCGCTCAGGAGAACATGTTTAAAGAGCTGAAAGATCATGGCATAGACAGGATCCATTCCTACAGGAAGGAAGATTTCACGGAGAGCTTTTTGTATGAGTGCGGGTTGGAAGATAGGGATGAAGGGACAATCCGAGAAATTGAGAACCCAGACCGTCGAGACCTGGGCAAAGCGATATCAAAGCTTAGGGCCAAGAGAAACAAGATTTCGGAGCAAATACTGAAGGCCCAAAAAGAAAGCAAGAGTAGAAAGCTTGCCGGCCTTGAAAAGAAATACGCGGAACTCGAGGGTCAGATAAACAATCAAATAGCGAAGCGTGATGCGATGCCAGAGAAGGTAAACCTGTTTGATCGGATCAAGGAAAAAGGGATTGTCCGGCTGAGTGATGAAAAGAAGCTGTTCTTCGACTGGTTGAAAATGAATGCCGTTTGGGCCAAGCGAGAGATGATCGAAGTTGTCAAACCTATTTATAAAGATCTTCGCGATGTCAACAAGTTTGTGAAATCGATTTTGAAAAGCCGGACATACGTAAAGAGAAATGGCGAAATGCTGTATGTGTCGTTTCCTCCGCAGCAGTCGCAGAAGGGCGCCAGAGCATTAGAGAAATTGTGTGCGGCTTTCAACCAAAAGGACAATCTGAATTTGGGCCTAAGCTTCAAGAGGATGATTTTCGGTGTTCGGGAAAAACACTAATTCTTGCTTATTACACGAGTTCTGTACTTGTAATCCAAGCACTTTTCAAGAAACTGAATCTGCACGCGCAACTGAAGCGCTGTTTTCAGCATATCCAAAACAGCAAGGTCATAAGCTTTTCGGTGACAACCATTCTTCTGATAATTCA
>JASMGX010000273.1 GCA_030751095.1 Pirellulales bacterium
ATCGCACAGAGCAGGGCCACTCTCGCCCGCAGCGTCTGCAAACCTTGGGCCGCGATATGCGGGACTACAACAACCAATCTATGCCGCCGCCAATAGCACGTCAAAGGATGGCTCGTCCTCGATTCGGTGGGGCGGCGACTGCGATGCTTTATTGACAGCAACAAGGACAACATCGTGGACCAGTGGTGCTACTATTCCGGGGGTATTGAGGTCTATCGCGATATTGACAGCAACTTCAATCGCAAAGTCGATCAACATCGCTGCCTCAATACAGCGGGCATGCGCTGGGGTATCGACAAAAATGAAGACGGCACGGTTGAGAGGTGGAAGATCATCTCGGCTCAGGAAGTTACCGCCGAACTAGTTCGAGCGATGACCAATCGCGACGTGTCGGCATTTGAACGCCTTCTGATCTCGCGCGGTGAGCTCAAAAAGCTTGGGCTGGGACCCGATGCTGCCAAAAAAATAGCCGCCAGCACCATCGCGGCAAAAGAAAAATTTATCGCCCTGGGAAAAAGCAAACGGGCCCTGACCGCGGAGACTCTCTGGCTGCATTTCTCCGCGACCCAGCCAGGCATTGTCCCGGCAGGCACCAACGGGTCGACCAAGGATCTGAACGTCTATGAAAATGTCGTCGCGATGATCGAGACCGATGGAGAGCCGGGGTTTGTGCAGGTCGGCACACTCGTGAAGGTCGGCGATGCGTGGCGGCTGATCGATGCCCCGTCCCTGGCGGAGCAAACCGGCGCCACAAGTGCTGCTGCCGGGCTGTTTTTCAACGTCAGCCAGGGCCAAACACCCCAATTACCGACAAACCTCCAGGCGGGCGGGATCAGCAAAAAAATCCAGGCACTCCTCTCGAAGCTGGAAAAGACCGAAGCAAAAATCGCAACTGCCGGTCCCGCCGAGCGGGGACGCCTCTACGAGCAGCAGGCATCGGTACTCGAGGAACTTGCCGAGGCATCCAGCGCCGGGGAGCAGAAGGATGCCTGGCTCAAACAACTGGCCGACAACCTCTCTGCCGCCGTGCAATCGGGAAGTTTTCCGAAAGGTACCGCCCGGCTCGATGCGCTGCATTCGAAATTAAAATCCGAAAAAGCCACACCGGCTGCAATCGCCTACGTCCGCTACCGTGGTCTGCTGGCGGGCTACAGTGCTTCCATGCAAGAGCCCAAGGCGGACTATGCGAAAATCCAGACGCAATGGCTCGCAAATCTGGCAACCTTCGTCGACGAACACCCTGAGGCTGAAGATGCAGCTGAAGCGATGCTGCAGATAGCGATTGCCGAAGAATTTGCCGGCGAAGAAGAAAAGGCAAAGACGTGGTACCGAAAAATCGGGGAAACCATGCCCACGAGCGGACAGGCCAAAAAGGCGACCGGGGCGATTCGTCGGATCGACTCCCCGGGCAAACCGCTCTCGCTAAAGGGCGCCTCGACCGGCGGAAAAGTGGTCGACCTCAAGGAGTTCTCCGGCCGGGTCGTGCTGCTGCACTACTGGGCGACCTGGTGCGAACCTTGCAAGGCAGATATGGCCATTCTTCGCGATCTGGCAGCAAAATATGGGGCCAAGGGCTTTTCGATTGTCGGTGTGAATGTCGACAACGACCGGGCACTTGCCGTCGATTATTTGAAAAAAGAGCGGATTCTGTGGCCCAATATCCACGAACCCGGGGGGCTTGAGAGTCGTCCTGCGAACGAACTGGGAATCCTGACACTCCCCACGATGCTGCTGATCGACAAGAAAGGCAATGTGGTCAATCGCAACATCCACACCAGTGAAGTGGAGATGGAATTGAAAAAGAGAATTCCATAACAGCCCCCACAGCAGACACCGCGAAACGTTCTTCTCAGCCCGCAAATCCGGTACTACCGGTCTGTTCTGTCCTATTTTTCGCCGCGCGGATATTTGTTTGCCGCTTTTGTAAAAACTGCAAACATTTCTTCTCCGTAGGGAGTGATGGAGGCAGAGTCCAAAAGTGGATTCCGTTTCCCTTTGGGGGAAATGCCCCGGGTTTTGTCAGCTAGCAGTCGCAACTGGCCCTGGGCAATGGGTTTTGGCACAACATTCGCTCTTTCCTATGATTCCCGCCACGCCCTCTTCACGGACGGGCAAAAGCACCTCGTTACTGGAAGGGAATCCAGGAGCTAGCAATCATGCCTCAATTCGATACTGAAATTTCACTGAACATCCTCGCTATCAGTTGTTTCCTCGGCATCGCGGCCGCAATCGCGATGCGAAAAAGCGAGGGCTCTGTGGCACACCGCTTTTGCACGTGGTTGTTTTACGGCTGCCTGCTCAAGGTAGGCCTTACCGCCGTTCTCTTTATCCAAATTCCATCCGGGATTGGCCTACTGGCGGCGTTGACATTTGGCCTGATGATCATCGGCACGACCTGGGATTTTCGCGCTTCGCCCTCGACGCCAACCATATCCTAACTCTCGATGAGCCTCTCTCAGCGGGCGATAGCATTTTGGGCAGACCGATTCGCCCATGGTGCCACCACTGCAATCTCTCTGTGCAACGCTAGCTGCAGAACCCGTTAAATTCAAAAAAAAACTCCTATTCGGTACAACCGGATACCGAAACTAATTTGCAGGCACACTGTACTCCGGTGACCGGCTGCGTTGTGGAGGGGTTTGGAACCTACAAATCCATTTCTCGTGGATTTTGATTGCCACCGCGCTAAGGCACGCTGCATTACAGCATATCCTGACAATCCTCAACGGATCGCTGGGCCGTGCTCGCTAGAGGCGGTGAATGCTTCGGTGATTGAGGCATGCCACACATTCAGCAGATCAAGTCAAGGAGAAAAGAAGTATGCAACG
>JASMGX010000274.1 GCA_030751095.1 Pirellulales bacterium
CGGGAATGCCCTGCTGGTTCGTTAAAAGGCCATAGTTGACCTGGAGTGTCCCTTTCTTGCCGTCACGGCTGTACCCTCAGACCTCCTGATCTGGGCCTGGCATCAGATTGACTTGTGAGCGACATTTCTCCCTTGGTGGCAAGGGTTTACGCATTTTTGAGCGGAGGGGTTTTCATTTCCATCAGCGGAAAATAAAAAAGTACCTTCAACCTCGGTTCTGAAGAAACCGTAATGAGGAAGAAGGCACCCATGCCCCAGACATTATTACCGCTCATCCCTGATGGTGCTACCCAAATAAATGACCTCGTAAGTGTCATTCGAGAAGACGCTCAGTGGACCTATTTTCATGGCGCCCACCCTATTTTTGCGCACGCCCAGGACGATCGTCGCTCTTTTCGGATGTTTACCGCCCAGCTTGTCTGTCAGGGGACCTGCCGACAGGTCGATATTATTCACGCCTTCGGGGTCTCGAAAAACAGCGTTCTGCGGAGCGTAAAAAAATTCCGCGAAGAAGGTGTTGAGGGCTTCTATGCATCTCGCCGTGGTCGAGGCTCCACCGTCATCACCGAGAAAGTCGCGGATCAGGCACAACAATTGCTCAATGCCAGCACCTCACGGAAAGAGATCGCTGAGCAGCTCGGGATTAAATACGACACACTCCGAAAGGCCATCCAGCAAGGAAGACTGCAAGAACCACCCCAAGACGAAAACACTGCCGCACTCTCGCCAGCGTCCGATAAATCCGGGCGCAGCCTCCAGGACTCCGCTGCCGCCGACGCAATGGGAACCGCTTGCACACGTACCGTGGAACGCGTATGTGCCGCGGTCGGCATGCTCCCCGATGGAGCTCCCGCACGGTTTGAACCTTGCCGCGATGTCTCCTTTGGAGGCGTCCTATGTGCTTTGCCTGCATTGAACCAAAACGGGCTGTTTCGACATCTGGATCGATGCTTCTCTCCTTTGGGAGGCTATTACACATCACTCCAGGTCATGATCCTGTTGGCTTGCATGGCACTCTGCCGTATCAAGACGGTTGAGCAGCTTCAGTATCATTCTCCTGGAGAACTCGGCAAGCTGTTCGGGCTGGATCGTGTACCGGAAGTCCGTTGTCTGCGGAACAAACTGACCAGCCTCAGTGCCGACGATGCTCCTGAAAAATGGGCCGCTCTACTCTCGAAAGACTGGCTCGAGGCCGATCCGGATCTGGCCGGCGCACTGTACGTGGATGGGCACGTGCGCTTGTATCACGGCAAACAAACCGAGTTACCTCGTCGCTATGTGTCTCGTCAACGGCTCTGCCTTCGCGGCACCACCGACTATTGGGTCAATGATGCCCTGGGACAACCGTTTTTCGTGGTCGAACGGCCCGTTGATCAGGGCATGCTAGAAGCAATTAAAAACGATATTGTACCGCGATTGCTCAATGACGTGCCACGTCAGCCAACCCAGGAAGCGTTTGACGCCGACCCATATCTGGCCCGCTTCACCATCCTCTTCGACCGCGAAGGGTACAGTCCAGTTTTCTTCAAGCAGATGTGGCAGGAACACCGCATCGCCTGCATCACCTATCACAAGCACCCCAAAGAAGACTGGCCGGAAGACGCGTTCGCCGAGGAGGCCGTGAGTTTGCCCAGTGGTGAAACGGTGATGATGAAGCTGGCCGAGCGCGGCAGTTGGGTCGGTAGCAAAAAGGATGGCCTTTGGATGCGCGAGATTCGCAAGCTAACTCCCAGCGGCCATCAAACGAGCTTGATCAGTACCGCCTATGGGGGGTCGTCCGTAGAGGATGCGGGAGGTCTGTTCAGTCGATGGTCCCAGGAAAACTTCTTTCGTTATTCGATGCAACACTTTGGTATCGACCTACTTAGCGAGTATGGAACCGAAGAGATTCCTGGGACCAAACGGCCTGTGGTCAATCCGGCCCGCCGCGAGTTGGATCGGCGGCGGCGTAGTGTGCAAGGCAAGCTGACCAGACGGCGTGCCGAATACGCAGCAGTGGCCCTTCACCCGGAAGCCGATGCGAAAAAAGTGAAACAATGGGAACACCGAAAGGCGGAGTTGCTCGATGAGGTCCAACAGTTGGAGCATGAACTAGAAACGGTTAAGGTCCAGCAACAAGAGACACCGAAGCACTTGGATTGGAACGAATTGCCGGAGGAATCTAAATTCGAGCGTTTAGCGCCCAGCCGTAAGCAACTGCTGGACACTGTGAAGATGATCGCCTACCGAGCAGAGACAGCGATGGCGGGAATAATACGCGCGCAGTTATCACGCCACGATGATGCCCGATCCGTGCTTCGAGATTTATTTCGATCGGCAGCGGATATCACCCCGTTGCCAGAAACGAATGAGCTGGAGGTGCGTCTGCATACGCTGGCGAATCCCAGAACAAATCGAGCGATTGGGCATCTTCTACAGGAACTCAACGCCGCGTCTGCGACCTACCCGGGGACCAAATTGAGGCTCGTCTACCGGCTCATCGGGGCCACCTCTGGGTGAAACAGGTCTCACCGCATTTTCCCAGAGGTCAGGAGGTCTGAATCTGGTGTAGCCACGGTCGCCAGACCGTAGGAAATACGGGGTAAAGCTAAAACCCACGGTCTGGCGACCGTGGCTACAGCCTGTGCTTTTCGCTTAAGTACGTGGCATTGAATCCCGATCCCATTGAATCCACAGCCCCTTGGATCCAAAATCCAGCCTGGATGTTTCATAAACATCCGGGCTGGAGTCATGAGCCATGACAC
>JASMGX010000275.1 GCA_030751095.1 Pirellulales bacterium
TACGAATTCAATACGAGGTGGCGATGGGTTGAAACGATCAGGCCCTGGACGGGTGCCTGGATTTTTGGCGTCCGTTATGTCGATTTTGAGGAGCAAGCATCGGGTACTGTGCAAGAAATGGGCACGACGATTATCTACGAACAGTTGCTTACAACGAGCAATGAGCTGATTGGATTCCAACTCGGGGGCGAACTCTTCTGGTCGGTGGTGCCGAGGGTAATGATCGGTGGTGATATCAAGACGGGTATCTACGGAAACTATGCCAAGAGAAAATTTACTGATGTTCCCAGTGCAGGTCCAACGACCCTGTATCCAACGACTTCAACGAAACACGCTGCTTTTCTGGGTGAAGCAAATCTGATGGTCAACACGGCCCTCTCCCACGGTATGTACATTCGGGGTGGCTACACAGGCGTGTATATGTCAAGTCTTGCCTTGGCGGCTGACGTACTCAGCGGGACGGGGCCTAATGGGGGTGTGCCTATTACAGGTAGCCTGCTCGCCCACGGGTTCTATGGCGGCCTGGAGTGGCAGTACTGAGCCGATGCGATGCCGCATCTTCTGCCGCCCGTTGTTACGAGGTGTACCCGGTCGGTTCGCCCACAAACGGGTTGGCCCGCTTCTCCGCGCCGATGGTTGTTTCCGGGCCGTGACCGGGATAGACCACGGTCTCATCGTCGAGTGTGAAGAGCTTGCCGTGAATCGCATCGGCCAGTTGCTGGAAATCACCATCTGGAAAATCGGTGCGGCCGATGCTGCCGGCGAAGAGGACATCGCCTCCAAAGAGGGCCATCGGTGAACCATCCCGGTAGAGATACACCACATGTCCTATCGAGTGGCCCGGTATTTCCAGTACCTCCAGAGCCAGGCCGGCGGCCGTGAAGACATCTCCATCCGCGACCGTCTTGTCTGCCGGTGGGCTGGTGATTGCGGTCCCATAATCTGCCGAGAGGTTCAGTGTCGGGTCGGTCAGCTTGGCAGCATCCCCACCGCCGATGACGATCGTACATTCAGGCCAGCGGGCTTTAATGGCATGATTGCCGCCGATATGGTCACTGTGGCCGTGGGTGATCAGGATCGCTGTCGGCGTCAGGTTTTGCTCCTCTAGGACCTGAACAATCTTGTCCGGCTCCAATCCTGGATCGATGATCAGGCACTCGCTGGTGTCGGCATGCGAGACCACAAAAGTATTTTGCTGGAAGGGGTTGGAAATGATCCTCGTGAGCCTTAGGTGCGACATCAGAAAGGTCCCTCTGCGGGCTGGGAAAAATAGGTGGACTTGTCCGGCTGGGAAGGGTGCAGCGGGCAGATGTGGGCCATTGTGCGCATCGTCGGTCCGTTTGCGCAAAGGTGCATGGGGTCGAGAGACATTGTAATTTTTCGGGGTGCTTGTTGGCGATAACTACCAACGATAGCTGTTCTACCTCGTTATGGGTAGCGGCACCGACATGGATCTCATAAGACAGGTACAAGAAAACAGGAAGTTTTCGCGTCATCAGCACGCAGGAAGGCAATCGCTCGCAAGAGCGCTTTCCCAAGCGAAAACGATACTCAGGGAAGGGTTCCAGACACGGTCGCCACCGTTTGGCGAAACCGATCGCTCTTTCCACCTCTGAAAGGGAGGAACAGGATTATGATGGTTTCGGTTGGACGTTTTCGTGGCTTGGTGCTTTTTGCGTTGCAGACCGCTTTGCTTAGCGGCTTGATGACATCCCTGGTGTTGGCTCAAGAAGTCGAAAATATAGAAGTCGAAAATATAGAAGAGCATCCGTTGGTGCCCGTTTTAAAAATTGCAGAGGCGGGACTCAAGAATATCGATGCTAACATTGTCGATTACTCCGCCACGTTAATAAAAAGAGAGCGGGTGAAGGGACGACTGACCCCAAACCAATATCTCTACATCAAGGTTCGCCACAAACCCTTCAGCGTCTACACGGTTTTTCTCGGACCGGAGGAATTCAAGGGCCGCGAGGTTATTTACGTTGAGGGTCAAAATGGGGGCAAACTCCTGGCTCATGAGGGCAGAGGCTGGAAAGCACGCATCGGCATGGTTGCGCTCAAACCGGACAGTCCATTGGCGATGGAGGGGCAGCGTTACCCGATTACCATGATGGGAATGCGAATGCTCACGCAACGTTTGATGGAAGTGGGGCAAGAAGATCTTCGTTTCGATGAAGTCGAGGTGAAAAATCATGAAGGTGTCAAGATCAATGGCCGCAATTCTACATGCGTCGAAGCAATCCACCCTGTCCCACGGAAGCATTTTCGTTACCATCGGGCGAGGGTTTTCATTGATGACGAGTGGCAGATGCCAGTTCGTTTTGAGGCGTTTCTCTGGCCTTTAAAGAAAGATGGCAAGCCGGTATTGGTCGAACAATACACGTACGTGAATGTCAAGTTTAACAATGGATTCACGGACAAGGATTTCGATCCGCAAAACGAAAAGTACAAGTTTGTAAAAAAGAAGAGGTAGGCCGCAGCGAGGCAACGGAGACGCTAGCACTCTGTGGGACTCCTCCTTTCACATTGTTAGGGGTGATTTTGCGACTCCTCGCACGTCCCCGATTCTTCTCTCATATCTGCTGGTTTTGTTGACTTCCCGCTCCTTGCTCGCGGGTCCTTCTCAGCAAGACGTTGTTGTCTTTATTTCCTGTTTCCCATAGAATCCCCTGCTGGCGCAGTGGCAGGCGGGCGCTGCCCGCAGTCGCAATCTACCGAACGGAATCTTTTG
>JASMGX010000276.1 GCA_030751095.1 Pirellulales bacterium
CCGGCGACACCCGATCCCTTACCGACGCTCGATTTGGTTGAAGGCAATGGAGAGGTTTCACTTCTCGTCCACAGCGAAACAGGATTGGCCTACGTGCAAGATGTCGATGGCGAGCCGATCCCGATCAGCCGGTCCGACGGCTACTGGAGCGGCGATGTACCGCTCACCCGCGATGGCTCCTCGCTGCTGGCCGCCGCCCGAGATGACCTTGGCCGGTTGCGGGTACTCGACGTGGGCGAGTGGGGACCCTATGCCTGGATCCTCGACGAGAGCGGCCTGTTCATCGGCGAGGAGGGGCCGAACGACTCGTCAGTCGTAGCCAAGGAGATCCTCTTTCACGTGGATCTGGACGGTGATGGCGTGATTGGCCAGAACGATGAGACCACGCCGCCAGCAGAACCCCCGGCGACACCCGATCCGGGCGGTGATGTACTGGCCGATGGCGTGCGGGTTCGCCTCATGACGTTTAACGTTTACTATGCCTCACTCGGTTCGGCCGAGAGGATCGATGGCATTGCCCAGGCGATTGCCGACTACACCCCTGATATTGCAAGCATCCAGGAGATGTGGGGAGAGAAAGATCAGATTCTCGCCGCGATCGAAGCCAAGACCGGACTCGACTACGCACTGAGTGTCGGCAGCAACACCTGGGACGGCGATATCCTCTACCGCGCCGACCGGTGGCAAATTCTGGACGACGGCGTGATAACCTACGACGGGTCGCGCGGGATGTCGTATGCGACGCTCGAGCACCTGAGCACCGGCGAGAAAATATCGGTCTATGGCATGCATCCGCTCGCCGGCGTGAGCGAGGACTATCATCTCCGCAACATCGAAATGGCGACTGAGCACATGGCAGCAAGTGCGTACGCCGGCGAGGCACCGGTGGTTTTGCTGGGCGACATGAACGCGCACGAGAACAGCGAGTCGATGCGGCTCATTCGCGATGGCTCGCTAAGCGCCTTCGGTCAGGACTGGACCGCGCCGGTCACTTTTGAGGATAGCTTCCGCGTGGCCAACGGCGATGGGGCCAATGGCGACACCGGGTTTGGGGTAAAGATCGACTACGTCTACGTCGAGGAGCGGGTCGATCCGGCGTTCCGCATCGAAGGTGCTTCGATTCGCAATGATGCCCCGGGTGGATCGGACCATTTTCCTGTGATGGCTGAGGTGGTACTCTTGTTTTAACGGCTCGCGGCAGAACGGTCTGATTTGGCGCAAGAGTACGGGCCGTTAGAATGAGCGGTATGCGTCGCTTGGCTCATATCCTTGTCTGTTTTGCTTTGCCCTCCACGATTGGCAGTCAGCCAATCGCGGGCGACGACACGTTTTTTGTCGCCTCCTACTGCGAAGCGGAGCAGGGGGCGATCACCACGCTCACGCTAAATGAGGCAATCGGAAGTTTTTCGGCCCACGCCACCGGGATAGCATGGTAGAATAAACCACTTTGGCTTCGTTTCCGAAAACAATCACTTCTTACCCGTGCGAGACACCCCGTGGGATTTATTGGTGGCAAACTGGGATACCGGATACTCAAGGCCGTCTCCGACGATGGCAAAACCGGTTACATGGACGGCAGCGCCTACGACAACAAAAGTAAAATAGCCACGCTCCTGGGCGAGAATATCTGGGATGAAATCCGCGACAAGGTTGTCATCGATTTCGGCAGTGGATCCGGCGCCGAATCGGTCGATATGGCGGAGCACGGTGCCAAAAAAGTTATTGGCATAGACATCCGGGAAAAGTGTTTGCAGGCGGGCCGTCAGCGGGCAGAAAAGCATGGCGTGGCGGATCGATGCATCTTCTCTACAGAGCCCACCGAGCCGGCCGATGTAATCGTTTCGATAGATTCGTTTGAGCACTTTGACGATCCGGCAGAAATCCTGCGCGTGATGCACAAAATGCTCAGCCCCACGGGCAGTGTGATCGCCGCCTTCGGACCAACCTGGTACCATCCACTCGGTGGCCATCTGGTTTCGGTCTTTCCCTGGGCGCACCTGATCTTTACTGAGCGAGCACTGATTATGTGGCGATCAACAGTGCGATCCGACGGCGCCACATGCTTCCGTGAGGTCGACGGTGGCCTGAATCAAATGACGATTCGACGCTTCGAAAAGTTAGTCGGCGAGAGTCCCTTCCGATTTGCTGAATTCGAGGCGACACCGATTCAGAAACTCAAACCGATCGCCTGCCGGGTGACCCGAGAATTTACAACGGCCTTTGTGCGATGCAAACTCGTGCCACGGTGAATTCGGCGAACCGGTTTACCTTCCTTCCATTTCGAGAAAGCTTTTGGATGAAGACTCTCTTTTTTTTTATCGTCCTGACTCTCTTCGGGACTGAACTTAGCCGAGCAAACGACTCTTTGTATTTCGTCGCCTCCTACGGCGCAGCGGAGCAGGGGGCGATCAGCACACTCACACTCGATGAGCAGAGCGGAACCCTCCAGAGGCGGCACACCTATGGCCAGATCCAATACGCCTATTACCTGGCGATCTCGCCCGATGGCAAAACCCTCTACGCCACGCACGGCAAGCCGACCGGCAAAGGGGCCCGTCGCGAGTTTGTCTCGGCCTTCCGCGTCGATTCGGGCGGCGGGCTGCGCCTGCTCGGCAGCCGACCCGCGCACGGAAAGAGCGCTTGTTTTGTCGATACCAACGGACGGGTGC
>JASMGX010000277.1 GCA_030751095.1 Pirellulales bacterium
TTGTATAAGCCGAAAAGCTATATTCGGCCCTCCAGTTTGTGAGCACGATTTCAGTTGAAGTTTTGTTACCGCTTGCCCGTCCCCCGGTGTCAATATCATTGAACGCAATTCTTAGTGAACCATCTGCGGTGCATTATACTGCCCTTGGACAAGCAGACATCACGAAATGAAAGTTATTGAGTTTAGTCGGTACGGGATTCCCCACGAGGTTTGTGCTTGTATTGAAATTGATGATCTTGGCACTCCCGAAAAGGGAAACATTATTGTTTCCGTTATTGCCTGCTCGATTAATCCGGCTGATTTGCTGATTATTGAAGGGCGTTACCCTGGCCCCGAATCGCTTCCTTCCCGTCTAGGGATTGAGGCCATTGGTGATGTTCTTTCGGTTGCTGACGACGTTAAGGAAGTATCGCCTGGAGACCGAGTATTACTACTTGATCGGCAAAACTGGGCGGAAAAGGTATCGACACCAGCGAGTCGAGTCATACGTATAACTAAAAAACTTGACCCTCTCCAAGCTGCAATGATGAAAGTGAACCCCCCCACCGCTTTGTTGATGCTGTCTGACTACGTTGACCTAAAGCCGGGTGATTGGGTAATCCAAAACGCTGCTAACTCCGCCGTGGGATTACACCTCATTCGTCTCGCGGCCCAACGCGGAATTCGAACGATCAACATCGTGCGTCGAGAATCTGCGGTTGCTGCGCTCGACTCCGCTGGAGCTGATTTGGTTTTCGTCGATAGTGAAGATCTTGCACACAGAGTACGCAGAGAAATCGGGGATTCCCACCTTCCACTGGCACTGGATGCGATTGGAGGATCTTCGTGTCTCCATCTCGCGAGCTGCCTCAGCAAGGGTGGGAAATTGGTCAATTACGGATTTCTCAGCGGCGATCCGTGCATGATCACACCTCTTCAGGCCATTGTTTCCAGCATTACCTTGCACGGGTTTTGGCTTGTAAACAACTTGTTCCAGGGATCTCCACAAAAGGTTGAAAACACTTACAGCGAAGTCACGGAATTGATACTCGCCGGCACCATATCGGCACCCGTCGAAGCGACTTACAAGTTAGAGCAAGTACAACAAGCACTTGCCCATGCGAGTCGCGGAGGTCGCAGTGGCAAAATCCTTTTTACGCCGAACCTTGAGTGTAACGATTAGAGATTGCGGTACTAGCTGTGCATCAATGTACAGCGTTGAATTTCGCGTTCTGCAATCATCTCATTTGCAGTTTCGATAAATTTCTTGAAATGGGGAGTCTCTCGATGGGCTTCGAGGGCGGCTGCGTCATCGTACACCTCGTAGAGAAAAATTACCTCTGAACTTTGTTCGTCGTTAAGAACCTGAAACTGTCGACACGTTGGCTCGTCTCTTACCGACGCCGCCGCATTTTCAAGAATCAAAGGCCGAAAAGCGTCGGCCATTCCAGGTTTGAGCGTAAACTTAACGATGATTGCAAAAGCTCCCTCGCTCATGGTTGATCTCCTTTATTGCTTAGGGACGTCAAAAATCGGTCACACTTTTTGTCCGATTGGACGGAGCGTGATTTCGTTGATCTGTACATGTGCGGGAGTAGAAAGCAAAAAACAAACCACATCGGCAATATCGTCTGGCTGTAAGGATTTAGTTTCGGCGTAACGCTGCTGTGCTTTAGCGACATCATCAAAAGCCTTGGCATGCCATTCAGTCTCTACCATCCCAGGGGATATCGTGCCGATTTTGATCGGACTCCCTTTGGCCGCCAGCTCCCCCCACATGGCCTCGGTTAGTGCCTTTACTGCGTGTTTGGTCGCCGAATACATACCAAATTGTTTCCCAAGAGGGACGCGATGACCGGCCACAGATGAAATATTGATGATCTGGCCCAGTCCCGCCGACTCCATGTCTTTGATGGCTTCTTGCATACAGAGTGTCAAAGCCAACACATTAACGTCTAGCATTTCTCGCCAAGACTCCGTCGAACCCCGAGCCAGGTCCTCTTGATAACCCAATCCTGCGTTATTAATGAGGACACGAACACCCCCCCATTCGCTGCGGATCCGCTCAAACACATTGGCAATATCCTCTTCGCGAGAAAAATCTGCGGGAATTGCGAGCCCTTTTGCCCCGCAATCATTCAATAATGCCAACAATTCCTCTAGTTGCTCTTTTCGACGCCCAGTAACTGCCACCCTCATTCCTGCCCGTCCAAGCGCGAGTGCAATGTCCCAGCCAATACCGCTCGAGGCGCCCGTGACCAGTACCGCCTCGTTTTTCCATTTGGATATTCCGGGAAACGGGTCCGCGCTATACGGATTTCCTTTCGCCATCACGCCGAATCACCGCCATCGATATAGAGGGTCTGCCCGGTCATATAATCCGCCTCGTCAGACGCAAGAAATAACGCAACATTTGCGACCTCCTCGGGTTGCGCGGGACGTTGCATCGGTACCACGTTGACCCGGTTTTGCATCGGCTGGCCTTTAGGGAGGTCCCACAAAGACGCCATCTGGCCATCGATGGTCTCCCACATCTTGGTGTCTACGATTCCTGGCGCCAATGCATTGACCGTGATTCCCTCGCCAGCGAAAGCCAATGCCATCGAACGTGTTAACGACACAACCGCTGTTTTGCTTGCTGCATAGGCCGCGAGTTCCGGCCGACCTCGGTGGGCTG
>JASMGX010000278.1 GCA_030751095.1 Pirellulales bacterium
CACGTAGCTGCCACTGGTACGTATACGAGTGCCTCAAGTGTCTCTGCCACAGATTCTGGTCTTGGCCTGTCAGTTGGGGATGTTGCCTCGAGCACCTATTTTGGGGTTGCCCCAAATGTGGCGTTGGAAGCATCGAGTACTGGGTATGGTTTTGATGATCAGGGTCGCACGCTTGTTGCCAGTGGCGACTTAATCGAGACGAGCTATCTGGTGAGTAACACGGGCAACGATCCGCTCAGTGGCGTACAGGTACTGAGTAACTCTGTGGTGGCGGCGGCCGTTTTAAACGGCAGCACCAATGTGGGTGATGTGAATCAAGACGGCTTTTTGGATACCGATGAGGTCTGGGAGTTTACCGCTAGTCACGTAGCAGCCACCGGTGCGTATACGAGTGTCTCGAGCGTGGCTGCCACAGATTCTGGCCTCGGCCTGTCGGTCGCCGATGGAGTTTCAGCGACCTATTTTGGAGTCGCTCCGAATGTAGCGTTGGAAGCATATCTTTTGGATGAAGATGGCAATCCTCTCGAGGATCCTGTCGTAACAGTTGGCGAGGAGGTCCACTTCCTGTACCGGGTCATCAATACTGGGAATATTCATCTAAATGCTCTGGAGTTGGCTGGTGCATCATCCGTTCTCGATGGCTCATGCAATGTTGGTGATCTTGATTGTGACGGCCTTTTGGACACCGATGAGGTCTGGAAATATGAGTCTCTCGGGACTGCAAGTCCGGGTGAGCAAAGCAACACGGTGGTGGTGACAGCTTCAGCGGAGACAAGTTCTCAAATAGTGCAGTCTACGGTAGAGGGTACCTACATCGGTGAATATCGAGATCTCGTCGTAACCCATACCGGTGATTTCGGTGTCGGTTCCTTGCGATATGTGATTGAAGATGCTCTCTCGCGTCCGAATGGTGGAAATATTACCTTTGCAATTCCCGAAACGGATCCGAGCTTTGTTGACGCCGCCAGTTCGTTCGTCATTCAGCCACTCTCTCCGCTGCCTACACTTGATGGTCCAGTGGGTATCTGGATCGACGGCTTGCAGGGTGGCCAAGACTTTGATGCGGGGGTCTCCGCTCCTCAGATTGTCATTGACGGTTCGTTGGCCGGTGAGGCGAACGGTTTGGAGCTATTTTCGGACAACAATGGCATCGTTGGAATCGGCATCCAAAATTTCCAAGGTGCCGGAATTCACATTAATGGTAGCGGCAATATAGTCGCGCGAAATTACATCGGTGTCGATGCCCAGGGCGATGATGCGGGAAACCGGGATGATGGTATTTGGATTGAGGCGGGCAGCAACAACATGGTTGGTGGCTTCGAAGAAGATCCGCAAAACGTGATCGCCTACAACGGTGGCAATGGGGTTTCGGTGACGGCGGGTACTGGCAACACGATCGCTGCTAATGAGTTTTTCCACAATTTTGCGATGTCCATTGATTTGGGTAATGATGGCCTAACGAGCAACGATGTTGTGGCGGGTCTTGTGGATGCGGATGTGGGGGCCAACGACCGCCTCAATACTCCGGTGATTACGCGCATTGAGGTTATCGGCAACTTGGTCGAGGTGGATTACAGTGTTCCGACCAATGCCGATGCTCTGCAAGAGCCGTTGCGGATTGAATTCTTTCTTGCGGATGAGAGCCGCCGGGAAGGTGAAGTCTTTCTTGGCACCGATGAGTATACGCATGAAGATTTTTTGCAGGGTGGCAAGACATTACAGGTTGAGCTCGAGGACCTTCCTTCTCAAGTTATCCCGGTGGTTGCAACGGCGACATCGTTCGAGGGAAATACCTCAGAATTTTCAGCGCCTCGGGGTGTTTCCTTTGTAGGTCGCACGGTCGAATCTCGGGTTTTGGAGATTGCGGACGACGTGACCGGTGGCATCCAAAACGCGCTGGAACAATGGCTTGCAGCAGACCCGAGTGATGTGCCTATTTCTGACATCGCCCCACCAACGGAGGAAATCCTATTTGATGATCCGACGATTGACGAAATCTTCATCGGCCGGGGTGTAGTAGCGGGGGATGATTCCGATCATGCAATTGATTTAGGAAATGCTGATGATCCCTTGGTAACCGTCGGTTTCGGACAATCGGTTGATAATGTCACGATGGCGGTTAATAACTATTGTACCGAACAAGTTGTCGCTATGTGCGATACTCTTGAGTTGGTAGTCGGCCAGATGGTTGCTTGTATTTGGTTTGATCCGATTAATTTCTCGGTCAGCATCGGCGGCAATGAAGTGAGCTACGATTACGATACCAACCCAAGCGCAATCGTGGGCAGTATTCCGGGAGCATCTCTTGTCGTCACGCCGGCCGGCCAATCCACACCAGGTGGGGTTCAGACGATCATGTTTGTGGGTGATGCCTCGAATATCAATATTCAGATGTCGACCACAAACAGTGGTGCATTGATGCGCGGTGGGGTGAATGTGTACACGGTCGGTTCCGGAAGCGGTGGCCCGACAATCCAACCGATGATCCGATCGGCTTTTCAAGGCTACTTGCCCAGCGATACGATTGCCATGTCCTTTGATCCGAGCCAACCAAGTTTTGCATCGAGTGGAATGTCAGGCGCGATGGCACAGGCTGTCATGGATTCG
>JASMGX010000279.1 GCA_030751095.1 Pirellulales bacterium
CACTCAAAATCATCTTGCCGAAGACATTGTGATAAGCATATTGGACGGAGAAGAGACCACGCTTGTCCGTTCGGTGTCAATGATGCTCAGCCTCCTCAAAGAAAAAGGAAAAAACAAAGTTCTTTGGTGGAATAACCGCAGTGTGCTACCGCGCGTCGTAAACCAATACGGCTAAAGTGTCCGAGCCGGTCGCCACCCACGTGTCCACCAGAGGGCGCCGGGATCGTCTGCCAATAGCTCGACTTATTGATTTACCTCAGGTTTGACACTTCATCAAGTTAACTTCTTTCGCAGCCACGAGTTAGAAACGCAATTCCGCTCGCGATGTATCTACAACGTTTCTCTGGCCGCTAATTCGAGTTTTTATTTCGGCGGCTGCGCTACTTCAGGTACTCCGCGCCAAGGTCCAGCTCCAGCTGCCTGTCATCTCCTCCTTGCCTCCAAGCGCGAAATGACAGCTTTTCCGGGCGCATCGCATTCCTCACGCCCAAGACGCTCAGCAGTTTCTTCACGTTCGCATCTATCTTTGTGGAAATGTAGGTGGTCGCCACCGACTTTTCGCCTGAGGTTTTAAACTGCAGCGGGATCAACCTCACACCGTCCAACTCCTCGTGGAGCGTCATCATCGACAGCGGCTCTTCTCCGGTTCTCTCGCCCTGCCTAATCCATTCCTTGTTTCCGTCATACGCTTGTGGGTAGAGTCCTCTGAGCTTTTTCTCTGTTAAAGTCTCTACCAATAGAGAGAAATAGATTATCATGACGTGTCCCCGGACACGTCTGTCTTTGCGGACATGCATCGGGCGCATATCAAGTAAATGTTTGACAATGTCAAATGCACGCTCTACTTTCTGTAGCGACTTATACCACCCTCGGATCTCTTCGGGGTCTATTTTTTTTGAAACTTCAGTCTGGATAAAATACCTGCCGTCGAGCTGCTCTTCGTTCTCGATCGCTTCGGGTATCTCCTGTATCGATACTTTATATTCTTCACCAACATCGCTCACTTTTTCTATCTCGAGTTTGTAGAACTTTGTTATGTGTTTGCGATAGAGAAATGAGGTGAGTTTATCATTGACCTTCTTTACGTTTTCTAAATCTCCGGTAACATTGCTGCTGTTCACCAGCTCTTGGAACAGTGCTCTGTTTCTCTCCCGCGTCGCTCCCGTTTTTTTTGCTACCTCGGGATTATAACAGGCTACAATTCGAACTTTCTCATCGTGCTTTTTCTGCAATTTCTCACTCAAATCTTCATATCCAAACTCCTGGATAAGCTCATCAGGTTTTTCGAAAACTTTGGGTAGAAGATGATCCACTAGCTTTCTGTTGCGTTTCTGCAGACCCAATATATAATCGTATTCATGGCCCTTAATGCTTTCTATATTATCTGCGGTTATCATTCCCCTGTCGCCCACAAATATCGCTTTTTTAATCCCGAAGCGTTCCTCCAAATCAGATACCACTTCAGCCACGGTCGTTTTGTCCAAACGGTTGCCTTCAAATACGTGATGGGCTAATGGTATTCCGTCTCTGCTCATGACAAGCCCCACTACTATCTGGTCAAGGTCGGGTCGGTGATCGCGCGAATGGCCCTTTTTCCCCAATTCGGCTTGCGCGCCTTCGAAGTATGTTGAGGTAATATCGTAGAGAATCAAGCTGCTATCTACCCCATATCCTAAAAGCCGCCAATACAGCTCCTTCTCGATTTTTTCCTTCGCCTCACTCAAGTAATCTAAAGCCCGGTAGAAGGTATGAAGCTGTTGTTCCTCCTCGGCCTTCTCATCATCGTCGCCGGAAAACTCGATGAAGTTCTTCATTTGGCTGAACACCGAGCGAAAGTACCATCTGAAACAGGCAAGCTTGCTGCCGGGATCAGAAAATCTGTTGGCGGTCTGGATGAGCGCAATGCGGGAAACCGGGATGTTGACCTTCGCAGCCACCGCGTTGTCAATAATCTGCCCCAAGCCCAACTGATGCCAAATAGCCATGACCGGCAGAGCCGATCCGTAATGGAATCCCTTGCCGGCTTCGAAATCCAACTTCCGGTACTTTTCCTGCGTTCCGGCGGCTCGAATGAAGGAAGTGGTCAGTCGGTCGACCTGGTCCTCGGACATTTTTGTGATGTTGGCCAGACTGGCGAGCACGCGGGTTGCCGGAATGCCTTTGCGATTTCGATAGGACTCAACAAATTGCAGGTAGGTATTGCCTTCCGCCGTGGTGGTGGTTCTGAAACGAGCCATAGACACCCCTCATGTATCTACTCACAGAATTATTGATTGTGACATGTATTCAATGTTTTGTCGATAGATCAGAAAAATAATAAACCGGAACAATGGCGAAGTAATGTATCTACATGATTTTGGGCGGAGAATGGGGCAAAAAAATAAATCATTGCATAGAAAGAACTTACGTTATGGAAATCCCGAAAAATGGCCTATTCCCCGTGGGAAGTGTCAAACCTGGGGTAAACTGTAGCCATTCTCCATCATCGGCAGGGTAAATCCGCAAACTCGTAGGAAACTGGG
>JASMGX010000027.1 GCA_030751095.1 Pirellulales bacterium
ATCGGTGTGGGCGGTGAATTGCTGGATATCCAGCAGGCAAAAACCGCGAGCCGCCAAGTGGTGCACGAGATACACCAATGCCACTTTTGAGGCATCTCGACGGTGATAAAATTTGGATTCGGCAGCAAACATCCCGCCCAGGGCAACCCCGTAGATACCGCCCGCCAGTTCTCCCTGATGCCACGCTTCCACGCTATGCGCATAACCGAGTTCATGCAGCGCAACGTAGGCATCCACCATCGACGGCGTCAGCCACGTATTGCCCGTGCGATCTTGAGTCGATGCGCAGGCGTGAATCACCTGTGAGAAATCACGATTGCAGGTAACGGCAAATTCTCTCTTCCGGCAGCGCCGGGCAAGTCGCGCGGAAATGTGCAGTGCATCCAGATCGATAATGGCGCGCGGGTCGGGCGTCCACCAGGCCAGCAGTTCCACCAAGCCTGAATCCAATTCTTGCGTGATCGGCCAAGGAAAGATGCCGTGTGCATAGGCATCCAACAGCCACTCGGCAGAGAGTTCGCCGCCCACACAAACCAAGCCCTCCGCATCGAGCGAATGCGGCAGATCAAAATAACGGGACCGACCAAAATGATTCATGTTGGAGCCGAGGCTTTTCAGGTATTTCGTTCCTGCAGCGGGGAAAGGCATTCTACAGAACAGCTGCGTTTTCGCTGCATAAAAACTTTTAATTTCGGTTATAATGAAATGAAGTTCGGCGGGCAGAGAGTCAGGCTCACCTGTTGACTGGCAACATTCTCTCACAACCGGGTTTCGTGATGTACCAGCCTCCGTCCAACGGTCCCGAAGAACAGAGGCCCCCGCACGCGACTCCCGACACGCAGCGCGAGAGCCCATCTTCACCCAACAATCCTCCCAAAGCCGCGCCGCCGATTCTTGCCGTCGCCCGGCAGACAAATCAACCCGGCCCATCGATCGGCCTGCGTGTTTTTTCACGTTTCGTCTTGCTGTTGATCCTTCTGCTCTCTCTGTTGGTCGTGCCCTGGTTTCTCGAAAAAATCAGTTATCATCTAGCGCGAGGTCGCCAGCAGGCGGCCCGCGAGTCGCTCCAGGAGCTGACGCCAACCCGGTTTGCGAGAACATCCCGACTCGTAGCGGCAACCATCCAGCAAAGTGTCGTTGATATCGTCAGTCGGAATCCGAAATCTGCCAAACATAAAAACCCCCATGTCCTGGGGCAGGGCTGCGGAGTGATCGTTGATGAGGAAGGGTACATACTCACAAATCATCATGTTGTACGCGACACCACACAATTGACCGTCCATTACGGAGAGAACCGAACGGCAACGGCCGAAGTGATCGGAGTCGACACCTATACCGATCTGGCCGTCCTCAAAATCGACGCCGAAAATCTGGTGGCTGCATCGTGGGGGGACAGTGAGGTGTTGGCTCAAGGCGATCCGGTATGGGCCATGGGCAGTCCCTGGGGTCTGGACAGTAGTGTTAGTTTTGGAATTGTAAGTGCCCTTGGCCGTCATGGTATCGGACAGGCGCGACATCATACACTGCTTCAAACCGATGCGATGCTACAACCCGGTAATAGTGGCGGGGCATTGGTCAACGCGAAGGGTGAGTTGATCGGCATCAACACCGCGATCGTCGGCGACTCTTTCCGTGGCATTAGTTTTGCAATCCCGAGCAACATGGCCCGGGAGGTGTATTCTCGCCTCAAGAAAGATGGCGAAATCCCAAGGGGATGGCTCGGCGTCCGGCTAGCGACAGCGCCGAGGTCGGGAAGCGACCGAAAGGATATTGGAGCGGGGGCGATTGTGGTGTACGTCTTTAAGAGTTCACCAGCAGATGTGGCGGGGATTCGCGCTGGAGACATTGTCAAAGATTGGCAGAACACAACCATTGAAAATGCGAGTCAACTGAGCCAACTCGTTGCCCAAACGATGGCAGGAGACACAGCAGAGGTGTCACTTCTTCGCGGAGAACAAAAAATCTCTCTCTCGGTAACCGTTGGCCGTCGCCCAGCGCAGCTTCAATGACCCTCGCTTTTGCCAAACCCTCCTCATGCGGATCCGCCGCTAGCATGCGGCACGTTCCCTAGTGACTTGAGTTTCGCAGCCATTGCGGGATAATTGGCTTGCTAGCAGGCAGCTCACAAACCTCAGGAGGTGTGGCTACTGTTCGCGTTGACCTGCGTAAGCGAACGCCGTATAATCCCCCCGCTGTCTAGGAGACAGTACTCGGTTCCCCGCAGAAATCGCCGAGTTCATTAGGAGGGTCAAGGAAGACCAACGGCTGTGGCGCTTGTTTTGCGCATCTTCCTTGATTAGTCAAGCGTCACAGGAGCGTTCGGTGTCCCCGACATCGTCGTTAGATACTAAAGAACAAGTACGACAGGCGACGGATATCGTCGACCTGATCGGACAATATCTCACCCTCCGTCGGGAAGGGCGCGCCTACAAGGCACTCTGTCCCTGGCACGACGACACGAATCCAAGTCTGCAAATCAATCCCGAGCGTCAGAGTTGGAAGTGCTGGGTCTGCGACATCGGTGGCGATGTCTTCAGTTTTGTCATGCAGCGCGAGGGAATATCCTTCCCCGAAGCGCTCTCGATGCTCGCAGAGCGGGCTGGCATTGAGTTGAAATCCTTCCCCGGCGCAGCTTCCGCAGCAGCGGGTAAAAAGAGTCTCTATGAAGTCGCCGCATGGGCGGAAGATGCATTCCATCGCTGTCTCACGACCGATCCTGCCAGCGCGCCGGCCCGAGAATATTTGCAGCAGCGTGGAATCACCAAAGAAAGTATTGAGCAATTCCATCTCGGTTTTGCGCCCAATGAATGGGACTGGCTGTTGCGACGGGCCAACGCGGACGGGATTTCCATTAACAACCTGATCAAAATAGGCCTTCTTGCCACATCGAGCCGAACCGGCAGGCAATATGATCGCTTCAAGGGCCGTGTGTTGTTTTCGATTCGCGACACACAGCACCGACCGATCGCCATGGGAGGGCGCATTCTCCCTGAATATGAAGATGAGAAGTCTGCCAAGTACATCAATTCGCCCGAAACCCCACTCTTCTCAAAAAGCAATCAACTCTACGGACTCGACAGGGCCCGAGATACCATCACACAACAAGATGGCAAACGCCATGCGATTGTGATGGAAGGTTATACCGACTGCGTGATTGCCAACCAATTCGGTTTTCACGAATCCCTGGCGGTACTCGGCACCGCCCTCGGCGAACGGCATGTCCGTCTCTTAAGTCGCTATGCGGACCAAATTACCCTCGTCCTTGATGGAGATGCAGCCGGCCAACGCCGTGCAAACGAAATACTCAACCTGTTTATCGCCGGACAACTTGACCTTCGGGTGCTCACACTCCCAGATGGGCTCGACCCATGCGACTTCCTGCTCGAGCGTGGCGCTGATGCATTTCGCGAGCAGCTCGCATCGGCCCGCGATGCCCTTGACCACAAACTGTTTGTTGCCACCGATGGCGTCGAGATTGGCAGCGGTTCCCACGAGGCCAACCGCGCACTGGAGGAGATCCTCAGCACGGTGGCCCAGGCACCCCAATTGCAGTCTGGTGGACAGATCCAAACAAAATTACGCGAAGATCAGTTCCTTGCACGCTTGGCGAGCAAATTCCGAGTCCCGGAAGAAACGGTACGGGAGCGCGTCGTCGCCCTCCGCAAAACCGCCCGGCGCGCATCACGCGTGCAGGACAGCATCGCCTCCCACAATCCACTGCAGATCCAAGAACCGTGGGAGCGGGAACTTATTGAAATCATCCTTCAGGAACCGGAGTCGGTTTCCAGAGCTGTTGAATCGATTGCGCCGGAGCAACTGAGTGACCCTGCATGTCAGCGGATTTTTGCCTGCTGCCGGGAACTCTCTCTTGCTGGCGAAACTCCTAATTTTGATCGACTCGTTCTGGAATTTGACGACCCGGCTATGAAAAACCTTCTCGTCGAACTTGACGAGCGAGGGCGGGATCGCGGAGGCAGCGATCTCGCAGCACAGTTACCCGACCTGCTTCTGAGCTTCCAGCGAAGAAATGAAAAGCGGAACCAGCAGCAGACGACGGCAGCACTCAAGGAGAAGAAGTTTGCTGAGGATCAGGAGGTAACCATCCTCCAGAACCTTATCGATCAACAACGTGCCCGGCAACGGGACAGTTAGTGGCTGAATATTTCGGAGCTCACGGACGGGAACCGATATTTGGCCGAGAAATAACTCTTATCGCGCAGGAAGCGCGGGAGGAGAGAGACCGTGGACCCGCAGAATCCGACACTTACAGATCTTATTGCCAAAGGAAAAACCCAGGGATATCTGACGTACGACGATGTCATTTCATTCCTTCCGGATGAAGAGATCGGCTCCGAGCCGGTTGACGATCTTTTGGTTTCTCTTGAAAACCATCGCATTGATCTCTATATCAAACCTCCAAAGTCTTCATCGGTCACGACCGTGGTGGACGTCACCGTCGAAGAAGATGAAGAAGAGATGCCTACGCTCGAGTTAGCGCCGATCGAAGCTGCTCGTGGCAGCCAGGATCCGATCCGCATGTATCTGACGCAAATGGCCGAGATTCCCTTGCTCGAACGAGAGGAAGAAATCGCCCTGGCCAAGAAGATCGAAATTTCGCGACGGTCCTTTCGTCGCACACTTTTGTCTTGTGGCTATGCTCTGCAGGCAACCATTTCGACACTTGAAAAAGTGCGGCGCGGTGAACTTCCTTTCGATCGGACCATCAAGGTTTCGCTCACCGAGCAACTCACCAAAGAGCAGGTGCAGGCACGCATGCCCCATAATCTGCCGACACTGCAGCATATTTCAAATTGCAATCGCGATGATTTCAAAAAACTCATCAGCCGTCGCACCCATCGCCACCAATGGCTGGCGGCGCGACAGCGTTTTCTTCGTCAACGTCGCAAGGCACTGGCCCTCGTTGAGGAACTCAGCCTTCGCTCCCGGCGCATCCATCCGTTCATCGGGCAATTAAAGAAAATTGCGCAACGCATGAATGAACTGCGAAGCCTCATCCGTCAATCGCAGAATAACCCGCTTCTGGCCAAGCAAACCAGAAAGCGTCGTAAAGAGCTGCACCATCTAATGCTGGAAACTCAAGAGTCACCTCGCAGTCTGACCCAAAGACTCGAGAAGGTCTCTCGACTCTACAATGATTACGAGACGATCAAACGCCAACTCTCTGGAAGCAACTTGCGGCTGGTCGTTTCGATTGCCAAAAAGTATCGCAACCGGGGTCTGAGCTTTCTGGATCTGATCCAGGAAGGCAATACGGGCCTGATGCGGGCGGTCGATAAATACGAATACCGTCGCGGATATAAATTTTCGACCTATGCCACCTGGTGGATCCGCCAGGCAATCACCCGGGCAATTGCCGACCAGGGTCGCACCATCCGGATACCGGTGCATATGATTGACGTCTTGAGTCGTCTTCGCCGCGTGGCAAAGAATCTGGAGCAGGATATGGGCCGGATTCCGACCACCGAGGAAACTTCCTTGGCAGCCGGGGTGACACTCGAGGAAACCCGGCGTGTTCTCGATATTGGTCGGCATCCGGTGAGCCTTGACCGACCGGTCGGAGAAAGCGAAGATAATAGTTTCGGCGAATTGATTGAGGATGCGACTTTCGAAAACCCAACGCGGGCTGCAAATCATGGATTGCTTCGAGATAAAATCGATGAATTGCTCAAAACGCTCACCTACCGGGAGCGGGAAATTGTCCGCCTGCGCTATGGGCTCGATGACGGCTATACCTACACGCTTGAAGAAGTGGGCCGAATATTCCGGGTTACCCGGGAGCGTGTGCGCCAGATCGAGGCCAAAGCATTGCGGAAGTTGCAGAACCCGGTCCGGAGTGGTCGGCTTGAAGGATTTCTTCCAGCCGCCGCGGCTTGATTTGCCCCGGCTAACATTCAAGGCCGCTGGTGTTTTCACCAGCGGCCTTTTTTTATGGCATTTCCCAACCCACCTGAGAATTGACAGACTCCATCAGAATATAAGGAACCGTACATTATGACTGCAACGGCGGAAACCATTTGTCAATTACATCAAATCCACAAACGGCTGGCCGAAAAAAAAGAAAAGCTTTCGGCTGGCCCCCATCGCGTCAAAGCCTTCGCAACGCGTCTCTCAGACACCGAAAAGAAGAAGGCTGACGCCCAGGAAAACGCTACTGAGATGCGGATGCTCATTGACAGCAAACAGCTGCAGCTCAAAAGTTCGGAAAATAAAAATGCCGACCTGAAAAACAAATTGAACACCTGTAGCAATAATCGCGAATATCAGGCAATTCTGGAACAGATCGCCGCAGATAAGATGGCGAGCAGCGTTCTGGAGGATGAAATCCTCGAAGCGATGGATAAGGTTGAACAACTCCAGCAGGTCGTTGTGGCCGTTGGGTCCGAAGTCATCCATGCCACTCAGCTTCTAGATGAAGCGAAAAAAACCGTTGCCAACGAACAGACGGTCCTTAAAGAAGATATCGCCCAACTGGAATCGGAACTTGCCGATGCAGAAGCGTTTTTGCCGGATGAGATTCGTGCCAATTATGACCGGATTGTGCGGACGCGCTTCGATGACTCCATGGCGGCTGTGGAGGGAGATGTCTGCATCGGCTGCTACCAGCAGATAACGCCCAACATGCTCAACCAGCTCATGCTCAAGGAGGTGGTCGTTTGCACGGCATGTGGCCGTCTGCTCTATCTCAGCGAATTGTAGTTCTATCTAAACACTCAAATCCGGCACGACGAACGGCTGCCGGTATTGGCGGGCAAGACGCCGATTGGCGGAGTCATTGGAGATAAAGCGCTCCGTGAGTACATCCATCTCAAGCGGTGCGCCGAAGCTAACCGTATCCCGCCCCAGATCAACCCCGTTCCTATCGAGATGTCCGGCCATCCGCTCGAAAGACTCCGCATAGAGTGGACCTGCTGCTGTCGCTGCAATGGCATCTCGGATTTCCCGGCCGGTCATTGTCGTTCCGAGTTGGTGGGAAATGCCACCTGTGTGGCAAAGTCCGCTCGACAAATGGCCCTCGAGAATATCGGCGTTGAGATCGGTATGTTTCCGGCTACGCATGGCAGAAAGGAAATTGGCAAAATGGTCACCGCCGCCGCTGAACTTTTTAATCACTTCGCCATCTGAGTCGTAGGCGATGGCATCGGTATAACTCGGGATGAGAAGACTACCCTGTTCGCACTGCAAAACGATACCGACCTGAGATCCGCGATAGTTATCCATCCCGGTGCTCCAATCGGTATTTTGTTTTGGCAAACCGCGCGTCTCAAAAATGAGAGGGGCTTTTTTGTAGTTATGAAGAACCGTCTGAGTATTTGGAGTATTTCCGGCATCGTCGTAACCCAATCGGCCACCCACGCTCATAACGAAAGGCGACAATGCATCCTCCCCTAAAAACCAACGGGCCAAATCCATCTGATGGATCCCCTGGTTGCCCATGTCGCCATTGCCGGTATTAAAATCCCAATGCCAGTCGTAGTGGAGACTCGGCCGGTAGAGATCTACCTTGGCGGCCGGGCCGCACCAGAGGTCATAATCGACATGTGGGGGGATTTTTAGCGGGCGCTGGAGCTTGCCGATCGATTGCCGGGGTTTGTAGCAGGTCCCAACCGCATATTGGATAGCTCCCAGTTTGCCGTCCGCAATGAATGCACGGGCCTCCCGAAGAGAGCGGCTCGAACGACATTGGGTTCCCGTCTGGACCATGCGATTGTATTTTCGGGCCGCATTCACCAGTTGCCGTCCTTCCCACACGTTGTGCGAGACCGGCTTTTCCACATACACGTCTTTTCCCGCCTGGGCAGCCTCAACACCAATCAATGCATGCGTGTGATTCGGTGTTGCAATCGAAACCGCATCAATGTCAGGACGTTCGAGAAGCTTGCGATAATCCTGAAATGTATCTACGTTTCGCTTTGTCTGCGTATTAAATGATTCTGCGGCAGCACCGAGCACCTTCGCATCACAGTCGCAAAGCGCAACAATCTGATCTTTAAATCCCCGCATGTGCGAACCGCCACGGCCATGGAGCCCGATCACGGCAACGCGAATCTGATCGTTTGCGCCATACGCTCTGGAAGAAATCCTCAAAGGCAGCACGATCGAACCGGCCGCCACCGCGCTGCTGAGAAAAGTACGTCGTGAAACGGTCATACCAAAATGCCTCCGAAGGTGGGATTCGTTTTGCACAGGCAAGAAAACAAGCAGACCGGGGGCAAAAAAAGGCCCGGCCAAAATGCATTGTAGCCTCTAGTGGCTGCTCGCTCAATCAATGCACCAAACTGAAAAACAACTCAGGGGTATCTTTCTGCTTTAAGAGCGACACGACATTGTCGGAAGTAGATACCCTTATATGACCGCTCAACCCTCTGCCCGGTACGCCCGATCGATCAGCTGGATCGTATGGAGGATCGGAATCGGATGGGAGAGACGTTTGAGGTGGGACTCGATCTGCATCAGGCAGCCGATATTGCCCGTAACCACCATTTGAGCTCCGGTGGCGATGATTGCTCTGGCCTTGCGCTCGCCGAGTTGCAATGCGATCTCGGGCTGTTCGATCGAATACGATCCGGCAGAGCCGCAACATATTTCCGCATCCGCCAGTTCACAGAGTTGCACATTACCGATCGACTCAAGAAGCGCCCGTGGCGCGCTTCGCACCCCCTGAGCATGCGCAAGATGACACGCGTCGTGGTACGCAACGGGTAATGGTGTTGTGAGGGGAGGGGGGGGACGAAAGCCCACATCGTGTAGGTATTGGCAGATGTCGACGGTGCGGGCTGCAAAGTGCCCGGCTGCCTCCTGCTCCGGCTCGCCCGCAAGCCAGAGCGGGTATTCGTGAAGCCCCGAACCACAACCGGCGGCGTTGGTGATGATCGCATCGACATCGCGGGGAAACACGTTAATGTTGTGCTTTGCAGCAGCGCGGGCCTCTTTGCCGGCTCCGGTATGTGCGGCGAGCGCCCCACAGCAGCCCTGATCGCGGGGAACGACGACCTCAATGCCATTTTCCGCCAGGACCCGTAGCGTCGCTACGTTGATTTGCGGCGCGAGCACCTGCTGGGCACAACCGGCAAGAAGCGCAACCCGCCCCCGCCGCTTACCCTTCGCAGGCATACATTCCGGCAGCGGTTCTTTGCGGGGAAAGGATCCGGGTATCAGCGCGAGCATCGTCGCCAACTGCCGTGGTAGCAGTCGCGCAATGGGCCGCACCAAACGACCACCGGTTGCCGCCAAGTGAAAACGACCCGGGTAGGGGAGGGTTTTGAGGATCAGCTTGCGCAGCAGCTTCTGGGAGAATGTACGCCGACGAACGTTCTCCGCGCGCGTCCGATACGAGGTGATCAGTTCACCATACGCCACACCGGACGGACAGGCGGTGGCACAGCTGAGGCATCCGAGACACCGGTCGATATACGGGGCAGCGGCATCGACCGGAAGCCCTCCTTCCAAAACCTCCTTCATGAGAAAAATACGGCCGCGCGGAGAGTCCATCTCTTCGCCCAACTGCTGGTAGGTCGGACATGTCGGCAGGCAGAAACCACAATGGACGCAGGCGGCCACGGCCTCGGCCATTTTTTCACCGCAGGGGCCAGTTTCACCGGTGGGGATTGTATGCTGCATACGACCTGCTGTCCGAAAGGGACCTTTCAGACAGATTCTCTAAAATTTTCCATCAGGATCAAAAATGGTTTTAAGACGCTGAAAAAATACATTGTCCTGCCAATGGCCCATCCACCGCACCGGAGCATCGCCGCAGAGCACGAGGCCGCCGAGTTCAAACTCCGGCAACTGTTCCCATCGGTCTTCAGATCGCCAACTCAACCAGAGGACGTTCCCGCCCACGCTATAGCGTCGGGGAGGATCGATCCGGGAGTTTTGCAGCGATTGTTCGATCCGCGCGATACTCCCGGGGACGATGGGAATTTTCAGCAGACGCGCGCCGGGCGGCACCCAGCTGAATTCGCCAGCCGCAGCCCAGATTGCCGCATCGTCGTCGACCTGCTCGATCGTCCCAAGCCCGGTGAGGAGAGTGCGGAGCCGCTGCAACCGCTCCGGAAGCGATGCGGCCAGACCTCCGACGCGAAGGCACAAAACACCCTCTCGGTCAAAATCGAGCGCACAGAGATCGAGAGGTTGATGTGTCAGTTGGTGCATCGCGTCAACGGCTGCAGACACGCCACCGGTTTCTACCTTGAGCGTCGCCGTGGCGGATGCCTTGGGAAACACTTTAAACGATAGATCGATGAGTACCCCAAAGCAGCCGAGACTCCCCACCAAAAGTTTGGGGATATCGAATCCGGCTGCATTTTTTACCACCTTTGCGCCGCCACGAATGATTTCGCCCGCGCCGGTGACCATGCGACAGCTGATCACGAAATCACGGACACCGCCATACCGAAACCGACCCGGACCGGAAAGTCCCGAGGCAAGAGTGCCCCCTAGCGTTGCACCGCTCTTAGAAAGCGGCGGGTCAAACGGAAGATATTGACCGTGCTCGGCGAGCACCTCTTCGATTTGGGCCACCGGGGTGCCCGCCAAGGCCGTGAAGGTAAACTCATCGGGCTGGTATTCGATCAGGCCGGAAAGCCCACCGACGCAGAGCGTTGGCTCGCGCGAAAGATTGTCCTTGCTGCCACCGCCCATCACACGGACATGCTGCGTAGAGCGGACAAAGTCACACACTTCTTCGACGGTGGTTGCTTGCTCGGCCATCGATGTTCAGTTCCTGAAAATAATTCCCTGTTTTTCGAGCGGGTGCAGGCCGTGGGAAAAAAGGGCAGGGGCCTCCGCCGAAGCGAGCATTTTTCCACGATTGGCCAATCGTGCCGAATCGACCGCGTCGCGAATCCGGTGCATGAACAGCGTATCTTCCGGTCCATACATCTCCTTGAGAAAAACGAGCTTCTCCAGACCCACCCCATGCTCCCCTGTAATCGAACCGCCTAGCGCGATGCAGAGTCGCATGATTTCGGTGGCACATTCTTCTGCCCGTTCATAGAGCCCCGCCTGCCGCCCATCGTAAAGGATCAATGGATGCAGGTTCCCATCGCCAGCATGAAACACGTTGGCGACACGGATGTTGTATTTGTTACTGATTTTCTGAATTTCAACGAGCGCTTCGCCGAGCCGTGACCGGGGAACGACACCATCCTGGACGATGAAATCGGGACTCAGCCGACCGGCTGCGGAAAAAGCACTCTTGCGGCCCTTCCAGATCATCAGCCGCTCCTGTTCATTTTTTGCGGGGTTGATCTCAAAAGCACCCGATTCTTTGAGTATTTGTTGTAGCTGTACTTTTTCTTCGGCCACCTCTTCCGTGGGACCCTCCAGCTCAACGATCAGGACCGCTTCGGCCCGCGACGGATACTCCACACCGACGGCGGCATGGGCTGCTTCCATCACAAGGCGATCCATGATCTCGATTGCGCCGGGCAACAGGCCCGAGGCAACCAGCATCGCTACCGCCTTGCCGGCCCTTTCGAGTGTGTCGTAGGCGGCGATCACCGTATAGAACGTTTCAGCCACGGGCAGCAGTCGAACCGTAATTTCCAGGGCGATCCCAAAAAGGCCTTCCGAACCGACAAACATCCCCGTCAAATCCGGCCCCACTCCTTCGAGACTCGCGGTGCCAAACGTGGTCACCTCGCCGTCCGGCAGTACCACCTTCAGCGCCAAGATGTGATTGGAGGTCATACCGTATTTCAAGCAGTGGGCACCGCCGGAATTAAATGCCACGTTCCCACCAACCGTACAGACGGGACCACTGGAAGGATCGGGAGCGTAGTAAAGGCCATCTTCACTCGCCCGCTGCGTCACTTGGGCCGTAATCACACCCGGCTCGATCACCATCGAGCGGAATATCGGACAATAATCGAGGATGTTGTTCATCCGGTTCAAGGCAATCACCACTCCATCTTCCACCGGAACCGATCCGCCCGAAAGACTCGTGCCGCTACCTCGCGCCAGAAAAGGGACATCGTGTGCATGACAAGTCTTAACGATTTGAATCACCTCTTCGGCCGATTCGGCCAACACCACAGCGCGTGGCTTTGCGCGAAAAGCGGTGAGACCATCCGATTCATAGGGCAACAGTTCGGCCTGCCCGAGGAGCAACCGCTCCTCGGGAACAATGCCACCTAGCGCCTGAAGGAATGGATCGTGCACAGTATCTTCCCAAAGGGTTTTGAATGTTTTCGGCCGATCAACACGCACAAGAGTTCGAAGCGGGTGACAGGCGGTAAAAACCTGAAAACAAAACCGGAGTTTGCATTATTTTACCTCAAAAGGCAAAGTGCTTGGTGATAGTACATATATGTTCATGCACACCCGGTGCGATAAAGCCCCATTGGTACATGAGATTTTCCGTGCCGGTGATGATCATTTGAATCGCAATACAAATCAGAAGAAAACCCATGATGCGGGTGATCGCATTCATCCCGGTGACTCCCATAAAGTGCAGCAGCCTTACGGAAAACCGCAGGCACAGCCAGCTGAGGAGGCTCGTTGCAAGAATCGCCATCGTGATCGAGATGTAGGGAGACCAGGCAAACGTCTCGATTTTTGCCGATGCGGCAAGCACTACCGCCAACGCTCCGGGGCCTGCAATGAGTGGCAAGGCGAGGGGACAAAACGAAATGTCCTCTTTAGGGGATGCACCGGGGCCATCGGCGTCGACACTGCGATTTTCTTTTGGCGTGAGCAAACCGAAGCCGATTCTCGACACGATCAGGCCTCCGGCGATCCGGATACCATCAATCGTGATCCCGAAGAAGCTCATGATGTACGTTCCGCCTGCGAAGAACACAAACATCAACAGGAAACTGTAGAGGCTGCCTTTAAAGGCCATCTTGCGGCGAAACGCTTCATCATCACCATCCGTAATGCTCAAAAAAATACCGACATTGCCGAACGGGTCGGTGATGACAAAGAGCGAGACGAAGATTGCGATAAAATGCTGCCAGAAATCCATCGCTCAAAAAACTCCAACTCTGCATAACGACACTACTGCACAGCGACACTACTGCACAGCGACACAGCGGTATCGGTCCAAAATATCTAACCGTTTACATCAACGTACGCCATAATAAGGGTCCACAGAAGGATGCGACAGAGCGGGCCGTGGTATTTGTCAGCGGATTGCTCTACGGAGGAGACCTTTTTTGAAAGATACCTGGAAATAAAGTCCAAGCCGGCCCTACAATAACTCTGCGATTCTCCGATATCGAGGAACTACCGATGCCCAAGCAAGACCGCAATCCTTCAGCTGCCGCGCGGGGCCTGCAGGAACTGCTCGCGATGTTCGAGCCGGATGCATCGCTTGGGCGCTCGGAACGGATCCAAAAAGCACTCTACGTTGCCCACCAACTCCAGCAGCGGGCATCCACACTACAGACTCCGCACGAGAAAACCCAGCAGGCGGAATTGGACCGTATGATTCAGAGCCCGCACGACAAGGCGACGCTCACAGAGATCACCGACCAGGCCTTCCGCGCAAAAGCACCGCACCGAGCTGCGGACCAGCTCGTCCATATCCTCGATGTCCAGGGTATCCCCCGTTTTTTCAGCCGACGGGACCGTGCGCTTCTCAAAGGGTTCCAATCGTTTGGAAGCTACCTGCCGGGGGTCGCCGTTCCGCTGGTTAAAGATAAGATGCAGCACGAAACGGCCAATGTCATCCTTCCGGCTGAAGAGGAGCTGCTCAAAGTCCATCTCCGCGCCCGCTCCGATGAGGGATTGCGGATGAACGTCAATTTCCTCGGCGAAGCTCTCCAAGGCGAACGCGAGGCAGAGCGGCGACTTGCCGCATATCTCGCCGCGCTACAGATTCGGGAACTGGAAGTCCTCTCCGTCAAGATTTCGACGATCTACTCGCAGATCCGCCCACTGGCACGCAGACGGGCCGTGGCGATCCTTTCCGACCGGATGGAACTCCTCTACCGTGGCGCAGCAAAATTGCGCTTTACGCGCCCGGACGGACAGGAGGTTCCCAAATTTATTTATCTCGACATGGAAGAATATCGCGACGTGAGCATCACGGCCGAGGTCTTTATGAACACGCTCGACCGCCCGGGACTGGAACAGATCCGTGCCGGGATCGCCTTGCAGGCCTACCTGCCAGATTCGTTTCTCGTACAGCAACAGATCACCCAATGGGCACTTGTGCGCACCGCTCGCGGCGGTGCGCCGGTGACGATCCGACTCGTCAAAGGTGCCAATATGGAGATGGAACGGGTCCTCGCCTCACAGGCATCTTGGCCGCAAGCCCCGTTTAAAACCAAACCACAAACCGACGCCAACTACAAACGGATGCTCCATTACGGTTGCCAGAGCGAAAGGCTGAAAGCCGTTCGCCTCGGAATTGCCTCCCACAATCTTTTCGATCTCGCCTATGGGCTCGTTCTGGCGGAGGAACAGCAGGCCCTTGCGAGTGTCCAGTTCGAGATGCTGGAGGGGATGGCCAATCATCAGCGACGCGCGCTCTTCGAGATGGTCCATCATCTACTGCTCTATGCTCCAGCTTGCGCACAGAACGATTTTATCCACGCCATCGGCTACCTCATACGACGACTCGATGAAAACACAGGCGGCGACAATTTTTTGCGCCATGCCTTCCATGTCCAAGTCGATAGTCCCCAGTGGCATGCGTTGGAAAATGATTTCGTCGAGAGCTTTCCTATTATTGACAATCTGCGCGAAGCGCCGCGACGAGAACAGAACCGATTGGAAGAGCACTCTCTAAGCGCAGAGCAGAGCGATCTAGAGCAGTTCACCAACGAAAGCGATACCGATTTTTCTCTAAGCGCCAATTATCACTTTGCGGAAAACATCATCGAGCAGTGCTTGGCGACTCGCCAGCAGGAGCCACGCAACATACCACTCGTCATCGACGGCGAGAAAATCTTCTCCGGTGGCAATTGCCGCAAGAGCGTTGACCCCTCAGAGCCCGCCCGCATCGTCGCCACGGTCCGGCAGGCGACCTCAGAGGAGGTCGCCCGCGCACTTCGCGTCGCGCAGCGTGACCAGGACGGCTGGCGCGATCAATCTCCACAGCAGCGAGAAATGATCCTCATGCGCGCCGCTGAAGAGATATCGCGCGCCCGCGGTGAGTTGATGGCAGCGGCTCTGACGGACGGAGGAAAGACCCTCGGTGAGTCCGATCCCGAAGTTTCCGAAGCGATTGACTTTGCGCGATTTTACACACTCTCCGCTTCAGATTTTTTTTCGCAACCCGATCTTCGATGCAGGCCGATCGGCGCAGTGGTGGTCGTCTCTCCCTGGAATTTTCCGATCGCTATTCCCTGCGGCGGTGTGGCGGCCGCACTGGCGGCTGGAAACACCGTGATCCTCAAACCGGCATCCGAGGCGGTGCTCCCCGCTTATCTGCTCTGCGAATGTTTTTACCGAGCGGGCATCTCTCGGCGGACGCTTCAGTTGGTTCCCTGTCGCGGAACCGACCAGGGGGCCCAACTGGCCGGCAGCGACCAGGTCGATGCTGTCATCCTCACCGGAGGAACGGCGACGGCCGAGGCAATGCTACGAAACAACCCCGCGATGAATCTGCTCGCGGAGACTGGCGGCAAAAACGCCACCATCGTCACCGCCCTTGCAGATCGCGATCAGGCAATTGCACATGTGTTGCACTCCGCATTTGGCCACAGTGGCCAAAAATGTTCCGCCACGTCTTTGCTGATCCTGGAAGGTGAGGTGTATGATGCGCCGCACTTTAAAGAAGCGCTCGTCGATGCAGCAGAGAGCTTGGCCGTCGGACCCGCCTGGCAACTCGAGAGCCGTGTGGGGCCACTGATCCATCCGCCCGACCCGCTCCTGGCGAGCGCGTTGTTTGAACTTGAGCCCCGAGAATCATGGGCCTTGCGGCCCCGGCGGTGCGAGGACAATCCGCAACTTATCTCACCGGCGATCAAGTGGGACGTCCAACCCGGCAGCGTCACGCACATGACCGAATTCTTCGGCCCCGTGCTCGGTGTCATGCGGGCAGAGAACCTGGAGCATGCGATTGAACTGGTCAATGCAACCGGCTATGGGCTCACTTCGGGATTAGAAAGCCTCGACGATCGTGAACAGCACTATTGGGAACAAAACGTCCGGGCCGGTAATTTGTATATCAACCGTCCGACAACCGGTGCTATTGTGCTGCGGCAACCGTTTGGCGGAATGGGCAAGTCGGCCTTCGGACCGGGCATCAAGGCGGGCGGACCGAATTATGTCGCGCAATTATTAGATATCGAAGACCGGGCCGATTCCAAAGAGCCGCAACAACTCGAGTTTGGCTCGCTCGCTGATCTGGTCAACTTTTTCGCAAAACTTGTCGACGAGAAAATCCTTTCCGCCGAGCAGCAGACGCAACTCCAGCAGACCGCCGCCAGTTACGAGCAGGCCCATCAAAAAGAGTTCAGCCGATGCCACGACCACTTCCGACTGATCGGACAGGACAATATCCGCCGCTATCTACCCGCCGAGCAATTGGTGATCCGCCTGCACCGGGACGACTCTTCGGTCGACATCCTTGCGCGGCTTACAGCGGCGAAAGTCTCTGGAGCCGATTTTCTGCTGAGCTATCCGGAGACGTTTTCGTCACCCCTCATCGACCGCCTCGCCGAATCGGATCAGACACCCCTGAGTGGACTCGAGTTGATCGCCCAGAGCGACGCCGCTCTTGCCGGACAGATTGAAGCGGGCACAATATCGAGACTTCGCTATTCGTCTAAGAGCCATGTTCCAGATTCTGTCCGCTCTGCCGCGGCCGCAAACGGCATCCCGATCATCGATCGGCCGGTTCTCTCTGCCGGTCGCATAGAACTCCTCTGGTACCACATCGAACAGAGTCTTTCTTTTGACTACCACCGCTATGGAAATTTGGGCAATCGCTCCGACGAGCAGCGAAGTGAGCCGCTTTAACTGGCTGCACCGATACGTTTTGAGCGCAACATCTTTTGCGGATTTGTTCGACTTTGGTTATCATTCCCCTAGAGCATCGCGAGCAGCCGTAATGTAGATTCGATCCGGAGGATGATCTTGCCCAAGAAATTTTCGCGACGCAAGTTTCTCTATGGCACCAGCACGGCCGCATTGGCTGCCGGCAGTGGCCTGTGGCACCAGCAGGGGCACTCGGCCGAGAGCCGCGCAGCTGCAGGCAAACTAAACATCGCCGCGATCGGGACCGCGAACCGCGCGTCGGCCAATCTCAAAGCGGTTGCAAACGAAAATATCGTCGCGCTCTGCGATATCGACGCGGCATACCTTCAGAGGGCGGCAGCCCGGTTTCCTCAGGCCCGGCAATTTCGCGACTACCGCGAAATGCTCGATAGCATCGGCTCGAACATTGATGCATTGGTCATTTCCACCGCCGACCACCATCACGCGCCGGCCGCGGCACGGGCATTGCGGGCCGGAAAGCACGTCTACTGTGAAAAACCGCTTTCACACACGGTCGCCGAAGCGCGGCTGCTGACCCGCCTTGCGCGACAGCAGGGAGTGGCGACCCAACTCGGCACACAGATCCACGCCAGAGAAAATTATCGCCGCGTGGTCGAAATGATCCGTTCGGGTGTGATTGGCGATGTCGGCGAGGTTCACGTCTGGGTCGGTAAATCGTGGGGTGGCACCGCACAACCGGCCGAGGGCCAAAAGGTACCGCAAACACTCTCCTGGGATCTCTGGCTCGGTCCGGCACCGGTGCGGCCCTTTGTGGCCGGCCGCTACCATCCCGGACAGTGGCGGCGGTGGTGGGATTTCGGGCAAGGTACGCTCGGTGATATGGGGTGTCATTTTATGGACCTGCCATTCTGGGCGCTCGATCTCCGCAATCCGGTCCGCATCGAGGCTGCGGGGCCACCGGTCCATGACCAAAATTGTCCCCTCGGCCTTACGGTCCGCTACGAGTTTGCGGCCCGCGATTCGATGCCGCCGGTCCGGCTCACCTGGCACGACGGACACAACATTCCAAGGTCTCTCGCCGGCCATCCGGTTCCTGCCGATGGCGTGATGTTTCTTGGGACCGATGGCCAACTCTATGCCGATTACGACACCTATCGCCTTTTTCCCCAAGAGCAGTTTGCGGGTTACCGGCCTCCCGCGCCGACCATCCCCCGCTCTATCGGCCATCACGCCGAATGGCTCCGCGCTTGCAAACAGGGTACAGCGACCACATGCAACTTCGATTATTCTGGCCCGCTAACCGAGACTGTCCTGCTGGGCAATGTCGCCTACCGCACCGGCAAACCCCTGCTCTGGGATGCGGACTCGCTGCGGGCCACGAACTGCCCGGAGGCCGCGCAATTGGTCCACAAAACCTACCGGCCCGGCTGGGAGGTGGCGGCAGGCTGAAGAGAGTCATCGGGAATCTATGATTTTGTCATCCGAAATGGGCGGCTATCTGCTGCTGCTCCTGATGCTTTTTGTACATTTCACGGCTCCCTGTTGGCCTGCCGCTCTGCTAACGCTCGTCATGGTGTTGTGGCGAAGAAGACAATCCTCTTTCCCTTTTCGTGCATCTGTTCGGAAACAGGGGCATCGCGTGATGCTGCTGGTTGTTGCTGTCGCGTGGATTCTCGGACTCGCAAAGTCGACAGCTTTGCTGATGCGGGGCATTCACATCGACTTTTGATGACACCGCGCGCCTACAAAGAAGGCTTTGCAAACAACTGATTCCAGTCTTTTGCCATATCAACCACGATCCAGCCCCTTTTCTTAGCTGCAGCTAAAGCCGTCTTTAACCTACCGCTACTCTGCGGGTTTTCGTCGTAGGCGTACTCGCGCTGCGCGTCGGTGTGATGCACTATCAGCCCTAGGCTCGGACTTCGTCCCACGGTTGTCCACTCGAGCATCGCTTCATCGCCATCCGAATTACCGAAAGCCGCGAGCGGGCGTCGACCGATGTGTCGATGGATTGCAATTGGCTTGCCATCCTTATCATTCACAAATTCGAGTTTCGGCTCTTTAATGAGCACCGGCTTCCCGTCACGCATTTCAAAACGCACCGCGCCAATAGAACCGACTGCTTGCTCCGGAGGGATACCGTACACTTGTTCGCTCCAGGCACGCATAAAATCAGCGCCGCCACCAGAAACAATGTGTATGCGAAAGCCATTTTTGCGGAGATAGTCGATCACTTCCTGCATCGGTTGATAGCCGAGTTCGGCATAGGGGCGACGGAACCGGGGATGCTTGGCACGTGCCATCCAATCGCGAACAAGGCGATTAAACTCCTCGGTGGTCATCCCCGCGTGGGTCTTGGCCATGACCGATCCGACAACCTCTTTTAGTTGGCCCCTGACCGTTGCCATATCTGCGTCAAGGGCGGCGGCCAGCAGCGGGTCTTTGCGCCACTCGGGATGGTCAGGAGCTAATCGTTTCAACTGATCAAGGGCATACGCCATCTGAAATGGAATCGGATTCTCCGGCCAGAGCGTGCCATCATTATCGAATACCGCAACACGCTCCTCGGGCACAACGTAGCCTTCCGAACCTTCTGTAGTCACTTTTTCCACAAACTCAATAATGGCAGTCTTTGCTGATCCATCATTCCAAGAAGGCAATGGCCCCGAGGCGTACCCGCAGACGGGATGCACCAAGTGCATGACAATAGCAGGAAGTAGAAAACTGAGCGTTGAAACAGTAGAGCGAAACAATACCATGGCAAGTCTCCCGTACATCAACAACCGCAAGGCGAGTAATCTAGAACAACGAACGGCAACCCACCATGCGCAACATGATGATTTGATGTGAAATAAAATAGCGTCACTATTATTATGTCCAATGTCCGTCACTTCCATATGGGACACAAACCGGATGCCGGCATCCTCTTCTTGCCGCTTGCAAATACTGTCGTGAATCGTACGGTTAATCTATTCTTGCGCTAACATTGGCATCTATTTCAATTTTCGACGTTCATGCATCGCACGCACAACAGGAACATTTCCAAGAAGAAAGGCTGCCAAAATGAAACAAACTTGGTTAACACATTCGATGACGTACATTGTCACAATGGTTACAGTGTTTCCGTTGTTGGCCGCAGAGCAATCGGACAGCCAGCGTGATGAAGCGGCCGCGATTGATGCCTACATCTATCTCTACCCGATGATCACGATGGATGTTACGCGGCTGCAGATGACAAATGCCCCGGAGGGTCAAAGCAGTGCAATGAACGCACCGATGAATGTGTTTTATCATTTCCGTGCCTTCCCCGATGTGAATTTCAAGACCGTGGTCCGGCCTAATTTCGACACTTTGTATTCCTCAATCTGGGCCGATATGACCGAGGGCCCGGTGATCGTTACCGTTCCCGATTCCGGGGGACGTTACTACCTGCTGCCCATTCTCGATATGTGGACAGATGTATTTGCCGCACCCGGCTGGCGAACAACCGGCACAGGGCCGGGCAATTATGCCTTCGTTCCACCCAACTGGAACGGTGAGCTACCAGAGGGTGTCACGCGGATCGATGCTCCTACACCGTATGCCTGGATGATCGGGCGCACTGAATCTTCTGTGGACACCTACGAAGCAGTACACAAATTTCAAGACGGACTTAAAGCGACACCGCTGGCTGAATGGGGCAAAGAAAGTTCACCGAAAAAAGCCGTCATCGACCCGAGCGTCGATATGAAAACCCCGCCGCTTGAGCAGGTCAATGCTATGTCGGCTAAAGATTATTTTGAATATGGGGCACGCCTGATGAAGTTGCACCCACCCCATACTACTGATGCCGATATCGTGGCAAGAATGAGGCGACTGGGTATCGTGTCGGGCAAAGACTTCGATTACAACACGCTGCGTCCGACAGCCCAAGCGGCTATCGACAAAGCACCGGCAGAGGGCCTGAAGCGGATTAAGGCCCACCTGCCGGAAGTGGGCAGCATGGAAAATGGCTGGTCCGTGATGCGTGAAAACGCTGGCGTTTACGGTGCCGACTTTTTGCAGCGGGCCAGCGTCGCCCTCGCAGGACTCGGCTGCAACAAACCGGTCGATGCGGTCTATCCGCTGATCATTTCAGATTCTCGCGGAAAAACACCCACAGGGGATCAAAACTACGTTGTCCACTTTGAGAAGGACAACCTGCCTCCGGCCGAAGCCTTTTGGTCACTCACGATGTACGATGCCGATGGATTCCAGGTGCCCAATCCGCTGAATCGCTTTGCCATCGGAGATCGCGACAAACTCGCGTTTGGCGACGATGGGTCACTAGACATTTTCATCCAAGCCGAATCACCCGGCAAGGAGAAGGAATCGAACTGGTTGCCCTCTCCAAACAAAGGGACACTCGGATTGACGATGCGGCTCTATGCACCTGATCGAAGCGTGCTGGATGGAAGCTGGAAACCGCCGATCCTCAAACATGCTGGAGGAAAAGCGGCAGCCGCTAAACTAGGCGACGGACTGCCACCCCATCAATAGTGCAGTCAGAACGCATGCCGCCGGAAGCTGGCAAGGGGCGAGCAGATTCTCCGGGGCTCTCCCAAACAAATGATATTGCTCAAAGGCCGGTCGCACCTCGAAGAATGGTGGTGCGAACTGGTCTGGAAATCGGAGGAGTGCCCAGGCCGGCCATAATGTGTGGCCACCGGGGATGGCATCGGTGCCGCAGAGAAAATAAAATAGCGTCTGGTTCAGTCCACGATTATTCGAAACGGGGCAGTTCACTATGAACATTCTCACCATCGACATCGGCGGCACCCACGTCAAATTGCTGCGGACCGGAATGCAGAAAAAACGGTCCTTCAATTCAGGGCCAAACATGACCCCGGAGGAGATGATGCGCCAGATCGATCTGGTCAAGGGCGACTGGGACTGGGATCGCGTCTCGATTGGATTTCCCGCCCCCTGCGCAAAGAACCGCCCTCTGAAAGAACCTGCCCATCTGAAGGATGGCTGGATGGACTTTGATTACGAAAAAGCGCTCGGTAGTGAGGTGCGTCTAATCAACGATGCGGCGATGCAGGCCTTCGGCAGCTACCAGGGTGGCAAGATGCTCTTTCTGGGACTCGGTACGGGACTCGGTACGGCACTGATTGACGACGATCACCTCGTCCCCCTGGAACTGGGCCACCTCAATTACAAGGGCAAAAAGACCGTTGAGGATTTTGTGGGAGAGGCCTATCTGGTGAAGAAGGGCCGCAAAAAGTGGCTAGGACATGTTTTGAACATCATTGAGATGTTTCGGGAAACGATCCTCCCGGAATACATCGTTCTCGGTGGCGGCAATACCAATCGAATTTCCGATCTGCCTGAAGGTGTGCAGCGAGGTTCAAACCATAATGCATTTCTCGGTGGCTTTCGCCTCTGGGACAAAAACGCACAGATGTCGTTGACCGAAAAGGACGAGCAGTCGCAAGCAGGCATCACTTAGTGATTGCCCAGATATTTAGTGATTGCCCAGATATTCGAGCTGGATCTCCGTTCCGGGCAGTTTCTCTTTCAATGCGGCGACCCCTTTTTCCGTCACAGCGGTGCGGGTCACCTTCAGATCCTTGAGGGCCACAAGCGGCGCAAGCTGCACCATGCCCGCATCGGAGACCGATGTCGATCCAAGATGCAGAAACTCCAGCGACTGCATTCGGCGCAGGTATTTTAGGCCTGCATCGCTCAGTTGTGTGTTATCGAGATTCAGCCAACGCAACTCTCTCAACGGTTCCAAAGACCGGATTCCAACATCTCCAACGGGCACCCGCCAGAGATTGAGCCGCGTCAACTGCGGCATCTGTGAAAGTGCCGAAAGGGATGCGTCGGTCAACTGGCTACACTCGCTCAGATCGAGATCCTTCAGGCGTTTGTTTTTTGCCAAGGCGACCAAGCCCTCGCCCGTAACCTGGGTCTTAGCCAGCCGGAGCTTTTTGAGCCGGGGTAGCTGGCCGATTGTTACCGTTCCTGCATCGCCGAGGAGTGTTCCCGCCAAATACAATTCCTCGAGTTTTTCAAGATCCGCCAGCTTCGCAACACCTGCATCGCTGATCCAGAGGTAATCGAGAAGCAGCGCCTTGAGGTTTTGCATCTTACCGATCTGCTCGAGTGCCGCATCATCGACGCGCGTGCGGCCACTTTTACCGGAAAGCCTGAGGGCCTTGAGTTTTCCAAGATCGCCAAGAGAGCGGATTCCCTTGTTGGTAATTGCGCAGCCGCGGAGATCAAGATTTTCGAGCGTATGAATCTTGCCGAGCGTTTGCAGTCCGACATCGGTAATGTCGGTATCATTCAACAGGACTGAGCGAAGGTGCGTCAATTTGTCGAGTGGCAAGAGATCCTCATCGGCAGTTTGCGCCCCGCGAAAGCTGACCTCTACCACATGACCGGCTCGGTCACGGCGGATTTTGGTGGCACTCCCGTCGAGTGCTGCAAGCGCCTGTGGATCATCGCCGCGAGCATCCTGAGCGAGGGCGGAGGCTGAGAGGGGCCAGGCACACGCCAGCAGTAGCATGGACCAATAAGGATGCTGTTTACTCCTGGACATCGCCATTGGGCTCACACTTGCTTTTAAAGAATGTTTGGTACTGCTGCATGATGTTGGCCAGATCGAACTGCTTGATCCTTTCGCTTGCAGCACGCGAGAATTGTTCCATTCTGTCTCTCTCTCCATACAGCTTGAAAATGGCATTCGCGATGCTCGTCGCATCATTCTCACACAATTGGCCATCCACGCCGGATGTGATGATCTCGTCCGGCCCTGTAGGACACCGCGTCGCGAGGACCGGCAGACCGCAGGCCATCGCCTCGAGAAGCACGTTGGGCATCGCAATCGTCTCGTTGCAATAGAAAACTACAGAAACCGCCGAGCGTCTCACCGACTCGATCAGCCTAGAACAATGCAGGGTGGACTTCAAGACTGAACGATGTCTGAAAACAGCGCCATCATGTACCACTCGACAGCTAGCCAACATCACCGAGTTCAAGAACGGCACCATAGCGGCGCAGGACACGCTGGCGCAGCAGCGCGTGTTCCGGATTGGCCAATCCCGGATCCGCATCAAGCAATGTCTGAGCATCGCGGCGTGCGATCTGCACCACCTTCGCATCACGCAGCAGATCCGCAATCCGCAAAGGCGGCAATCCATGCTGCCGCGTCCCGAACAGATCCCCCGGCCCCCGAAACTGAAAGTCAAGATCCGCGAGTTCAAATCCGTCACCGGACTTTACAAACGCCTCGAGACGCGCCGCGGTGGCTTCATTTTCCAGATCGGCAAACAACGTACAGTAACCGGGGTGTGTGCCCCGCCCGATACGGCCTCTCAATTGGTGCAACTGAGCGAGTCCAAAACGTTCCGCCCCCTCAATGGTCATCACTGTGGCATTGGGAACATCCACACCAACTTCAACAACGGTGGTGCCGACGAGGACCTGAATCCGGCCATCGTGAAACTGTCTCATGACGGCATCTTTTTCCGTGCCACTCATGCGGCCATGGATCGTACCGAGACGGTAATCCGAGAGGGGTCCGTTCGCGAGTTCCTCATACACCCTAGAGAGGCTTGCCACATCCCACGTCTCCGATTCCTCAATCAAGGGGGCAATCACATATCCCTGGCGGCCTTCGCTTAACTTGTCGCGAAAAAACTCCCACCACTTCTCTCGCTTCTCGTCCGTTGCCAGATAGGTGTTGACCGGTTGCCGTCCCGGGGGAAGGTCTCGTATCTCCGTCACGTCGAGGTCACCGAAAAGCGTCATCGTCACTGTCCGCGGAATTGGCGTGGCGGTCATCACAAGATAATGAGGTCCCTCATCCTTCAATTCCGAACGTTGCCGCACCCCGAATTTGTGTTGCTCATCGATCACCACCAAGCCAAGATTGGCAAATTCCACATCAGGCTGCACTAAAGCATGCGTTCCAATTGCCACATCGATCTCACCACGTTTTAGTTCGCCGAGCACCGTGGTTCGCTGGCTCTTGGTCAAGCTGCCTGAAATCAATGTGGTACGGACGCGACTTGCCTGAAGAAACTCCCCCAACACGCGGGCATGCTGGCGGGCAAGCACCTCGGTCGGAACCATAATCGCCACCTGGTAACCATGGGCCACCGCCAGAAGCGTGGCATAAAGAGCAATCACCGTCTTGCCGCTACCGACGTCCCCCTGTAGCAGGCGATTCATGGGGCAACATCGTCCCATGTCGGCCACAATATCCGCAATCGCGGCATTTTGTCCCTCGGTAAGCTCAAAGGGGAAACGTCGGCGAATCCGTGCATCGATTTTTCCGGTCGCCTCCAATACGGGTGCCGTTGCCGTTGCGGAACGCCGCTGCCGCCGCAGGCCCAAACCCAACTGCAGAAGCAGCAGTTCCTGATAGACAAGCCGCTTGCGGGCATTGGCAAGGCTCGTTTTATCATCGGGGAAATGGATGTTCTCGAGTGCCTCAGAGAGTGGGGCGAGATGATGCTCTGCAAGAAAGGACTCGGAGAAAATTTCTTCTACGCTTTGGATACATTCATCGAGTACCTCCCTCACCACCCGTCGCAAGTGTCCCTGATACACCCCTTCGGTAAGCGGGTACACCGGAAGCAGACGGCCCTCCGCCTCGCGGTCCTCTTGCTCAATGACCTCTACGTGAGGGTGGGTCATCTCCCATATACCTCCACGCTGCGATGGCTTTCCTGCAACGAGCAAATACTGTCCTTCAAAAAACTTTTTTTCTAGAAACGGCTGATTGAACCAGACGGCACGCATCCATTGTCCGTCTTGTCGGATCTGGACGGTCAGCAAGCTCCTACTCGGACCGATCGAACGAAGAGTGACGTCTTCGACTTCACCGAGCACGCTCAGAAGAGCGCCTTCTTCTAAATCTGCAATCGCCCGGACATCGGTCAGATCCTGGTAGCCTCTCGGGAAAAAGAAGAGGACATCCTGCGCAGTGCGAAGCCCGAGATTCGCCAATCGCAATGCCCGCTGCGGACCAACCCCCTTGAGAAATTGCACCGGTGTCGTTAGTTGTGCACCACTGCCGGAGGAAGCTGGATGAGACATAGAATCGTACGCATAGATTTCCATTCACGGATCACTTGCATACTAGGTCTGGATTCCATGCAGGAAAAGGGGGACGCTGGCCGTGGGAGAGCCGATCTGGCCGATTTCAGGTGCGACAAGTCCGTCCAACGGGCCGCGAGCTGCTAAAGATACTTCTGATATGCAGCGACCGCCAGTTGATCGCAACGTTCGTTCTCTTCATGTCCGCTGTGACCGGCAACCCAGGAAAAGTGGACCTGGTGTTTGGAAAGAAGCAGATCGAGCTGCTGCCACAGCTCAACATTTTTTACAGCAGCCCTCCGCTTCCCCTGCCCACGAGTCCAGCCATTGAGCTTCCATTTGGGCATCCACTCCGAAATACCTTTGCCGACGTATTGGCTGTCTGTAAAAAGCTCCACACGACACGGGCGATCCAGCGATTCTAATCCCCGAATGACAGCTAGGAGTTCCATCCGATTATTGGTCGTTTCCCTTTCACCACCGGAGACCTCTTTTTCGCTCCCGGTCCGGGGATGCCTCAAGACATACGCCCAGCCACCCGGTCCCGGATTCCCAGAACAAGCACCATCCGTGAAAAGTTGCACATGGGCTTCGAGGACTGTTTGGGAAGTCATGGGGCATCCAACGTGTCTTGCCGGCTGAACAACCAGCCAACTGGCTCTGCCGCTACAACTGCGAGGAGTCACTTGCCGGCGGGTTTTCGGGAAGTAAAGCCTCTTGATGATGTCGCGAAAGCTCTGGCCGAGGTGGCTTGGTTAATTTTTCAAGCTCTTGAGAGAGGGGAGATTCTAGCCTGGGCTGTTCCGAACAGACCCAGGGAAGTCTGGCAGTGAACGTACTGCCTTTCCCGAGATCACTTTCGACGGCAATTTCACCACCAAGTAACTTGCATAACTCCTTGACAATGGAGAGGCCAAGTCCGGTACCGGAAAACTCTCGCGTCATAGCATCTGTTGCAATTTCACTTTGACTCTGTCTGAATTTCTCAAAGATAATTACCTGATCCTCTTCGGCAATACCGACGCCGGTATCGACCACCTGCAGCACAAGTCGGTCCCATTCATCCCGCTCAGCCCGAACATCAATACGGCCACCTTCGGGTGTAAACTTAATGGCATTGGAAAGAAGGTTGTTCAGAATCTGCCGGATTTTCGCCATATCCTGATGGACAGGAGGCAGTCCGGGCTCAATCTCCATATGCAAATCAAGATTTTTCTTTTCCGCCAGCGGCCTGGCCATGTCGCATTGCGCGGAGATGACGCCGCCAATGTCGAAATCTGTGAGGTTCACTTCCATGCGACCACTTTCAATTTTGGCAAGATCGAGCGTGTCGTTGATCATATCCAACAAAACGCGGCCTGATTTCTGAATATTTTCAACATAGCGATGCTGTTTGGCATCGACCAGATTGCTCGAGGCCAAGACATCCGAAAATCCGAGAATGCTATTAAGCGGCGTGCGCAGCTCATGACTCATCGTAGCGAGGAAGTCTCCCTTAAGGCGATTCATTTCGAAGAGCTTCATATTCGCCTGCGCCAATTCATCCACTTTTGTATCGAGATTATCATTCACACTGCGAAGTTCCTCAGCCGAGTCAAGCAATTGCTGCAACATGCGATTAAACGCAAGCCCAAGGTCTTCAAACTCATCGGCAGTTTGGATGTCGGCTCGCCGCGTAATGTCGCCCCGACTGACCTCATCACTGACTTCGCGTAAATGCGTCAGGGGTTTGACGATCACATAACGAACGATCACGTACAGCAGAACCATTGCCAAAAACACCGTGATGATTGCGGTCGCCAACAGCAAAGCCCAGTTCCGGTTGATAGCCGCATGGGTCTCCTCCAGCGGTATCCGAACTTTAATGATTGCCTGCAGATCTCCTTCCGAGAGGTCCGGATTGCCGTTTTGCATACGATGGCAGAGCACACAGTCTCCATCGGCATACACGGGCTGGTAATAGTGATATTCCGCGATCTCTCGATCCGCGATCGCCCCCTGACCATCTTCAATCTCACGGACGACAATTTGTTCCCGTTCGGCATAGGCAAGCGATTCGTCCTCTTCACCTTCATCTGCCGGTGCCATTCTTCTCCAACGTTCGAGCAATTCTTCCTCAAAGGCATCCCGAGGCTTTTGATCGACATCCGGATTGTTTGCGTCAGGCCGAATCACATCCCAATCGTAATCATCTTGATCAAAAAAATTGATGAGCTTGTCTACTACCGGAAGAAAGTCCTTGTTTGTCTCCAACTCCTTCCAGTGATGCATCATGATGGTATGCACCAGTAGACGACCTGTTTTTGGGTTCTGCTGATAGACAATCTCTTTGGTCCGTTCGCCATACAACAAGAAACTGCCCATGATCAGAAGCAGCAGACTTGTGCC
>JASMGX010000280.1 GCA_030751095.1 Pirellulales bacterium
GTTTCCATCGTAATTGTACCCTCGTTCTTCGAAATCTTTCTTTAGCCCTTCTGTCCACATACGCGCGTTATTGGACGTCCAAATCTCGTAGGGAATCCATTGGTCACGACTTCCCCGTCCGGAGAGTGTGAGCGCGAGATCGTTTCCGATGAGAGTCATAGTCGATTCGTTTTCGTCGATCGGATCCACAAAGCACCGTTCGCCGAAGGAGTCCTTCGCCAAATCAATCAGATCGCTCATATATGTCGACTGCGTGCTGAGAATGCACACAGCGGTATGGGGTTCGCCTGCGCGGCCCTCGAGGAAGTGCTTCCATCGATCCATATAGATCTGAATTTTTTCAGCGGTTCCTGGTATTGCGTGCACGAAGAGCAGGAGCGTTTTAATCGATTGCATATTTCGACTCCGGATATCGAAAGTATGGACTATAAGATCCGGTACTATCGCAAAAGTAGAGATGTATTCGATGGAACGCACCATTGAACTCGTTGGAGCGAGTTTGATGCACGAAAATCTGTCTTTCGCTACGTATTGCCTCATCCAAAAATCTAACCCTAGATCCTCGTTTGCCTCACCCGATAATCTAACCCTGGATCGATCCAAGTTAGAACACAAGCGTTTGCTGTTTCTTTTTCTCATATACCCGTAGTAAATGAGCGACGGCCCGATCGACCGTACGCTTCTGTTTCACGATCTGTAGATTCTTCGCTCGTGTCTTGAGTTCATTTTTTACTTCGGCATCAACGAAGGGCGATTCGAGCAGTCTCATGTATGGCGTCTTTGGCTCATCGTAGATTTTCTTCACTTTTGATCCTATTCGTTCCTTGGCAATAATGCGAACCGAAGGATAGTAAAAGTTCAACAACGGGCATAGATGCTTGTAGACGTTCCGCAGTGCTTCGTATTCCTCTTCGGTGTCGAATCGGTAGTAGCCAACGGTTCTGCGGACCGCCATATCATTTTTCTGTTCAACAAAGCAGTTGTCGTTCTTGCGATATGGACGGCCACGGGTAAAGGTAATTTCGTGTTCTTTGCAGTAGTTCAGCAACACTTTATTGATGAACTCTCCACCGTTGTCGGTGTCCACCCCTTTGAGCGCAAAGGGGAGCTCGGAACGAATGTTGATTACCTGCTCCATCACCCATCGATGGCCACGATTTCTCAAGGCTCTGAGCTCCACCCAACCGGAATAGACATCGGTTGCGTTGAGGGTGAAGCAGTATTCTCCCGCTGCGCTGCCTCCATCGTGGCCTACGGTGTCTAGTTCGAAGAATCCGGGCAATCTCTCGTCCCACGGATAAAAGGTTCGAATAGGAATCTGGTGCTTGAGGATTGAACCGGGACGGGTACGGGCGCGGCTCTTGAATCGGTTCTTCTCTCGCTCGGGTTTCAGGATCCGATCGATGGTGGCTGCCGAGATGCTCAAGAGTTGCCTCTTGACCTCCTTGTCGATGCTTAGCTCCAGTTCGCGCACGAGTGCTTCGATGTTCATCCGTATGAGCACTACCAAACGTTTGCCACACATGTAGTCAAAGAACTCCCAGAGTTCCTTCACGGCGACCTTCACATCTGCTCCGTAGATCACTCGACCGACGCGTTTTCGTTTTTTCGGCCGACCGACGACGAGGTTCACCAATTCGCCGTCAATGATGCGCGTCTTACTCTTTCCCCAATTGGCAAGGAGATGGATCGCGTATTTACGCTGATAGCCAGTGGTCTTTACGAACTCGTCAAGGATTGCGGTTTTACGCTTCCGATCCGAACGGCGGTACCGTCTGGCAAGTTCCTGCGTGAGCGCCTTCTTGTCTTTCATCGTCAACCCCATCTGTACCTCCGGCGCTGATTGTTTCAGCCATACCGAAGGGTTTGTTAGGGTTAGATTTTTGGATGAGGCATTTGTCTACTTAGGGTTAGATTTTCAATGAGGCAACGCGCACTGTTGACAAAATAGATACTCTATTCTACAATAAAAGCCCCATTTCTTCGGAATGGCGATCACCGTGAGCGAAAGCATCGGTGATGAGCAGTGTGACCACCAACGCTTTAGAGGTGCATGACATGGTAAACATGAAGAAAAGATATGCCGGCGCGTTGCTTTTCCCTGTCTTTTTCATCATTGTAATTTCTTCTTTGCTTGTTCAATGTGATTTTATTTCGCAATTGATCGGATCTGCGCCGAACTTAACATCTATCGACATTACCCCCGCTGACCCTGAGATCGAAATCGGTACGATACTGCAGTTTTCAGCAACCGGTTTCCACGACGATGGCTCGATAAGACCCCTACTTCCCGGCGAGGTGACATGGTCCTTGAGTGACACCATCATTGCGACCGTCAGCACACTCGGCCTGGCCACTGGAACGTCTCCGGGCTCGACAATTATCACTGCAACGTCCGCGACGCTGAGCTACGTAAGTGGATCGACTATGCTTACTATCATTGAGCAGCCACCAGACCCGGAAATCACGGTGACCTACA
>JASMGX010000281.1 GCA_030751095.1 Pirellulales bacterium
GCTGATTGAGTTGGGCGACGGGGCCTACCACGGCGAACTATTGCATGACCGGCAGGCCGGCTCGACTACCATCTACATCCTCGATGGCAACGCCAATGCACGCATCGGAGTGGCCGAGGATGCGGTGACCCTCAATCTATTGCTCGACGGCTCGCCTGTCGGGTTCCGCCTCACCGCAGATCGGACCGAGAATGATCCTGCAGGCCGCGCTTCGCGCTTCATTCTCATCAACAAAAAAGTTGCCGATGCTCTCGATCAGGAAAGTGCGAAAGGTCAGCTCAGGGTGATCATTGGGGGCAAACCCTTCTCCGGTCCGATCGAGCACGGCGGGCATGCCCATTAACGGCCGCAACGCAACGGAATCACGCTATCGATTCTCTGCGGCGATCTAGTTTGTTTCCACCGGAACGATTGCCGGACCGAAGGCAGGCGTGAATTGGATATCGAGTTCCGGAGATTCAATATTGTTGGCCGCGTTGAGACTGCCGCTCAGCAGTAACCCCTTGAGTACAATGCGCGTCGTGCCACAATCCTGTAACGATCGCAAGTAGGCAAGATTGGCCTGGGCATACGTTCGTTGTGCGTTCAGGACAGTTAGGTAATCGAATTGCTGCTGTTCATAACCTTCGAGGACAAGTTTTAATGCAGCATGCGCATCGGGCAGGATGTTTTGGGTGTATTGATCAACTTCGGTTCGAGAGTTCTGATAGATTTCATAGACCGATGCCAGCCGTTTGCGAATCGCCAACTGGACGCGGGCAACTTCGGCTTCGGCATTGCGAAGCTCGGCATACGCCGTTTGGATATTTCCTCGATTGTTGTTCAAGATCGGCAGCGGAAGGCCCACCTGGACATCGCCGATCAGGTCGTGGCTTTTCGTGTCCTGCTGGAACCCCAGGACGTAGAGGATATTTGGTTTCATTTCGACTTTAGCCCGCAGGAGTTGGCTCCGTCGCAGGGCGACCATGGTGTGGGCCGCCGCCAGTTCAGGGCTCTGGCTGAAGAGCTTCTCTAGCATTTCGTCCCACCCGAGAGCTCGGGTGTGAGGATGCAAATCGCCGTTGAGCCTCTGCGGCGTGATGTTTGGCATTCCGATGACCGTTGCCAGATGCTGCCAGGCGGTTCGGTAGCGGGTCCGTGAGTTTGCAACGGCGATATCGGCTGTTTTTTCCTGAATCCGTGCCTGGAGTACATCGGTGTAGGGGACGAATTTCCCCCCGTAGAGTTGTTCTGTTTTTTTCAAGGCGAGCTTGTTGATCTGGTGGACCTCTTTAGCAAGTTTCTCTGCCCGCTGGGCAACGAGCACATTGAAGTGTTCGCTGCGGACATCGCTGAGCACACGAAGTTGTTGGATCTGGGCCTGGTGCTGGGCCTCGGAGACTTCATGGCTACCAGCCACACGGGAAAGAGATCGCTTTTCTCGCCTCATAATTTCCTGGCTCAGAAAAATTCCCTGTTGTCCAATGGTGTTCTCATCGCCGATTTCATTTCCCTGATAGCCAAAGATGGGGTTCGGCACCAACCCTGCCTGAATCATCTTTCCTGTGGCAGCTCCTATCTTGGCTCGAGCTTGAGAAAGCGTGGGATTATTCTGCAGTGCGATGTTTTCCAAATCTTCTAGCGATAGATTTCCCACCTCTTTGCCGGTCGCGCTTGGCCCGAGGTGGATCGAATCATCGGGGCGTGGTACGGGAAGCTCGAAGGGTTGTGGATCACTCGTCTGCTCGCTTTCGACCGGTGGTAGCGGCTTGATTTTGCCAGAGGGAACGGGTTCCATCGCATGCGTGGCTGCCAGACCCAGTAGGAGTATCCCAAGGGGCGCGATCGGGCAAATGTGCCAGATGCCTCTGCGATACCAACGCCCCGAACGGGCGAGTAGGATGTGTTGAGATTGAAAATTTTCCGTTGGCACCGCACTGTCCGTGGTTTGAGATGGCGGGGTGTCTCGGCTTGATTCTCTATGTGATACTCAGCATGTTGCCGGACAGTTTTGCGGCTCACCACCGCCTGGCGGGCGATACCCCGAATCGCCAAAACAAGCGGCAAACATGCAAAATTCTAATTGCCCGTACAGCGCCACTATCGACAACGCTCATCAAGTATCTTTGCCTATTTTTTGCGGGAGCAATGCTATCACCCGCTGCGGCGGGCAGCGCACCGAACATGTGCTCTAACAGATCGATTCTTGCCCCCTATCGCGGAGGGGCCCGTGGACCTTGTCTTTTCTGAGGATTTCGACCAAGCGGTCTAATCCGGATATCCATAAAACAGAAAAGCGAGTGAGCCAGACTGAGGGGCCTCTCTCTATATTTTTACTGACCTGCAACAAACGATTTATCAGTATAACTAACGTTTTATCGCCATATTTTTTCATTCGGCGAATACGTAGGCTATTTAAATCAATGCATATAAATGCTAGGTTGGCTGACTTAGTTCATTTAAATCAAGGCC
>JASMGX010000282.1 GCA_030751095.1 Pirellulales bacterium
CGTGCCGAGCGAACAAAATGAATGTCGCCAATTGAACATGTCGGCGGGAACCCTACAATTCTTTGTGTCGCCAGCCCACCGGGAGAATGCTCTTTCATATCGAGCTGTGACCGCGGACTGCTTCCCCAACGATGGAAACCACCACCGCATTCCGTAGCTCAATCTGCTCACTTCCACCAAGAGCATTATGCCTGCTTCCGATCTTGTCATTAAAGGTGCTCGCGAACACAACCTTCGGTCGGTGGATGTCACCCTCCATCGCAACCAGTTGGTCTGTCTGACGGGCGTCTCGGGCTCGGGAAAAAGCTCTCTTGCCTTCGACACGGTCTTTGCCGAGGGACAAAGGCGGTATGTCGAGAGCCTTTCCAGTTTTGCCCGACAATTTCTCGGCCAGATGCCGAAACCGGATGTCGATTCCATTGAGGGCTTAAGCCCCACGATTTCCATTTCGCAAAAGACTTCCGGCCGGAATCCGCGTTCGACGGTCGGAACCATTACCGAAATCTACGACTACCTTCGGGTGCTCTATGCACGTGTCGGTCAGGGACACTGTCCAGAGTGCAACCGCACCATCACGGCACAAACCCGCGAACAGATCATCGCACAGATTCTCTCTCTTGAAAAAGATGCTTCGATTATGATCCTTGCACCGGTCATTCGTGGCCAGAAGGGCGAATATCGCGATCTGTTTGTCGACCTGATCAAGCAGGGGTTCGCCCGCGCCCGGGTCGATGGGCAGGTTGTCTCTCTGCGACAGGACCTCTCGCTCGATCGCCAAATGCGACACAACATCGAGGTCGTCATTGATCGGCTCAAGGTCAATCAAAAAGGGCGTACAAGGATTGGCGAAGCGGTTGAGTTAGCGCTCCGGATGGGAAACGGCAACCTGATCATAGCCCCGGATAAAGACAAACGCGCCACTGAGGAATCGAATAGTGAGCAGGGCCGCTCAAAAGGGCAACGTGGACGGAAAAGCCGTTTTGACATTAACCTCTCCTCGCAATTTGCATGCACCCACTGCCAGATAAGTTTTGAGCCCCTCTCGCCCCAACTCTTCAGTTTCAATAGTCCCCAGGGCATGTGCTTGGAATGCGACGGCCTGGGCGAGTATTACAGTTTTGCTCCCGATCTTCTTGTGCCACTCGCGGACCGATCCTTCCAGCAAGGCTGCTTTGAAATTTTAGGAAAGCTCAAAGCGATGGGCCGCTGGCAACGACATATCTATAAAGGTGTTGCTGAGACTGTGGAGCGAATGCACAACCTTCCTGCAGGAACGATGCTCGAAACAGCCTGGGAAGAGTTGGGGGAAGAGTTGCAAAACATCTGGCTCTGGGGAACGGGAGAACAACATATCACGTACACCTGGCGGGGTGGCGAACGTGGAATGAAGTACGGCGGCACGTTTGAGGGTATCGTTCCAGAACTGCTTTCCAAATATCGCAAAAGCCGAAGCACTCCTCAGATTCGCCAGCTAGAAAAATACATGCGGATGATCTGCTGCCCCGATTGCGGGGGACAGCGCCTCAACGAGCAGGCTCGTGCGGTACGGATCACCACGAACGAAAAAGTTTTTTCAGAGCATGCTGCAAAGACGCTGCCTGAGGTCTGTGCGATGCCGATTTCCGAGGCGGTCGCTTTTTTTCAGTCGCTTGATTTTTCCGCGACACAACAATTGATTGCCGAGTCTGTCCTTAAAGAAATCTCCGGACGTCTCGGTTTTCTCGAAAATGTCGGTCTCGATTATCTTAGTCTCGATCGCACCGCCCCCACGCTCTCGGGCGGTGAGAGCCAGCGCATCCGCCTGGCGGGCCAGATCGGATGTGGCCTAGTGGGGGTACTCTATATTCTGGATGAACCTTCTATCGGATTGCATCCCCGCGATAACCATCGCCTGTTGGAAACACTCACGCAATTACGAGACCTGGGCAACACGGTCGTCGTCGTCGAACATGACGAAGATACGATGCGTGCTGCAGACCATATTATTGATTTCGGACCGGGACCCGGAATCCGTGGGGGCAAGGTGGTTGCCACGGGTGACTGGTCTGCAATCGCTCAAGAGAAAAAAAGTATCACCGGCCAATACCTCACAGGCACTCAGCGGATCGAGGTGCCCCAAAAGCGGCGCCCGACCAACGACCGCTGGCTAAAGGTTCTCGGCGCTAGGCACAACAACCTGAAACAGATCGATGTGGAGATTCCACTCGGCACCTTTGTCTGCGTGACCGGAGTTTCCGGTTCGGGCAAAAGTTCGCTGGTGAACGATATTCTGGTTGAGGCATTGCGGCGAGATTTAAATGGCGGCAATGGCGATCCCGGAGAGCACGACACCATTGAGGGACTCGAACAACTCGACAAACTGATCGCGATCGATCAGTCGCCCATCGGCCGTACGCCCCGATCCAATCCCGCAACCTACATCAAGGTGTTCGAT
>JASMGX010000283.1 GCA_030751095.1 Pirellulales bacterium
TTAAATGTTTGTTTCTGTGAATATAAACACAGCACAAAATATCTTTACTTTCCAACCCCCAAAAAAAGGAGACCATCAACTCTCATCAACCAATTCCCCACACCTCCCACCACAATCACTTTTGATGAGACAGGACCCCACTCTACCCCTCCAGGCCCATCTCTAAGACCCCGACCAACACCCTCATATCACCCGCAATCGCGACATCAGAAACAACCTTTTTTTCTATCATGCGACAACCATGCATAACTGTTGTATGGTCACGCTTCCCAAGATATTTTCCGATATAAGCCAAACTATACCCCCCTAGGTTATGCGCTAAAGACATAACAATACTACGCGGTATGGAAATCTCCCGCCTCCTGGAACGGCCCCGAAGTTGAGAGACAGTCGTTCCATAATGACCTGCCACTACCTTGGCGATTTGATGTATCTCGATAAGACCAACTCCACCCTTATATCCAAGACAGTGAATAACCTGCTTGCTCCCAATCACCCGGTCTCGCGCGCGAGGAGGTATTTCGGCCACAATAGTACAAATAATCTCAATCAACTTTCCAGTAGTTGTTTGGAGTTCACTGGTAAGAAGACCCACGGCATTTAATGAAAAGGAAACCCCCAATAGCTTTTCGTATATATGAATAATCTCCCGGCGAGTCTCAATTGAGGGCTTATGAAGCGGCACCACCAAACCACCTAGAAGACGACTTCGTATGGGTGTACTTAAACCCGAGAGATAATTGGGGGCCTGAGAGGCAGTGACGATGATTCCCCCCGAATGCGCCTGATAAGCGTCAAGCAACCGACATACCCCGGCTACCATCGTGGGCACAGCAGCGAACTTCTCCACCTTTTCGAGAACTAACAAACCCCCTGGATTTTCTGAAAGGGCCCTCCAAAACCGCGTCACCCGCCGAAACTTGCTTCCATCAATGATCGTTGCTTTTTGGGAGTGGTTTTGACCGTTCCAGTGTGCCGCAAGCCCGGTCGCTAAATGGGTTTTTCCTGATCCTGCCCCACCACACAACACAAGAGGACTGGCAGTTCGGGAAAGCCGTCCCGAGGTAAAGAAAGGCTGTAGTGCGGCGAGGAGCAGACGATTTTCTGGCCCGGCAATAAAGCCGCTCATGGCCGAGTTGCGTTGTGGCACAACACGATTGTGGCGAAGCTGGCACCCTGCAGCGGGCAGAGGAATCGTAAATACACCAGTGACCACGGAGACTCCATCCAGTTGTCGCTATTTGGCTGCCTCAACAGGCCAGAATGGCCCTTCAAATACAAGGCCGTATTATAGCCTTTTTCAGACCCCTCGACGAGCGGCCTCTATAGGCCGCCGCCGCCGATTCACCTCTCTGAGGTGTCTGATTTTGGCGGCAATACGCTGAGCCGCCAGATCCATTTCCCCCATCGTATTTAGGGATCCGACGCTCAGGCGAATGGACGTGTCAAGCAAAGCTGGCTCGCAACCCATTGCCAACAGCGTTCGAGACACCTCACTAGCACCGCTCTCACATGCGGTGCCTGTTGCAACGGCGATGCCTGCCTGGTCAAGCGCCATGACGACCGCCTGCCGATCAGCCCCAAGAAACGATATCTGGCAAGTATGCGGTGCCCGGTCCAGCTCGCGACAGTGGATGATTACATCTGGCAACGAGGCACAGAGCTTTGCCTCCAGGCTATCTCGCATCGCCTCGAGAGGATGGGCGCCGGATAGATTTTTTTGAATGGCACTCTCCAGTGCCACCCGCATCCCGACAGCCGGCTCGACGCTCTCGGTTCCTGGTCGTAGGGCACCCTGTTGATGACCCCCCCGTAGCATCGGCTGTAGTTGTGTACCACTCCGGAGCAGCAAACCACCAATTCCACCAGGACCATGAAACTTATGACCCGATAGCGTTAGCGCATCGACACCCATCGATGTAAAATCAATCTTTAGCTTTCCCACTGCCTGCACGGCGTCGGTGTGCAGGGGCACACCAAAGCGATTGCAGATCGCCGCTACCTCTGCGATCGGCTGAAGGATGCCCGTTTCATGGTTCGCATACATGATGCTTACCAGTCGGGTTTGTTCATCTACTAAATCTTCGAGCCGATCGAGCCGCACGAGACCGTGACAATCTACCGGTAGCGTTTGCACTTCAAAACCTTGTTGGGCGAGAAATTCACCAACCCGCCAGATACTGGGGTGCTCAATCGCAGAGAGAATAACTCGGCCCGGAGGGGATCCGGCCAGCCCACAAAGCGCCAGATTATTGGCCTCTGTCGCGCCGCTCGTGAAGATCAATTGGTCCGCCTCTCTTGAGCCAACGGTGGCTCCGAGAAGTTCGGCAATCCGATCGCGAGCGGACTCGAGGATGTTGCGAGCCTCGCGGCCCGGTCGGTGCTGGCTGGCTGGGTTTGCGTGCT
>JASMGX010000284.1 GCA_030751095.1 Pirellulales bacterium
ATCGCCCTATCGTGTACGAGAAAAGAAAGAGCAGGACGCTGTCGATTTCCGGCGCATCGCACGGGCCAACCACAATCGGCTCGACCAGGCTGCCCTTTGCCGCCTCGCGGCAATCGTTTGGGAAAAAGGGGACGAAGAGATTGAAATATTTGTCCAGATCGCGATCTCCGACGAACCATTTCCGATCTAATCGCTAACCTTCTGCACTTTAGGGGATCAAGCAGCGAGAGCAAGCAGGTCCTGAAAGAGGGTCCACAATTTGGGGTGGTCGGGTCCGTCAGGCAGAGCGACCAGGAATTTTTTACCCAGCATTTCTCGGGAAATTGAGCGTCTCCGGTCCGCATGCGATGGACGACGGTCCTCGTTGTCCCAGGGATGATCACTGCGGTCTGTCAATTGTGACTTTTCCATGTCCCAACAACATAACTCGACCAACGTGTACAGCCATTGGTTCAAGTGCCAGCATCCGATGTTCGACCACAAATTTCGAACTTGTTGCTGCCCTGCTCCCCACACTTCTTTAGCATCATGGAAATGTTCTTCAATCGCCCAACGCGCACCCACTGCTTCCAAAATATCACGCACTTCCGCCTCCGTGTCCGTGCAGAAATAAGGGGCCCAACCTCCATCCTCAAAACGGAGAATCACGACACGAATCTTGCTACTGATCAAACGCGAAGTTGCCAGAAACGTCTTGTACTGGCGCGTCACACGGGCACCACGGCAAGTGTAGGTGATGGTACTCCAGCCCTTGGCATGCCCGGCACGTTTGGCCAGGCTGATTTTGTTCTTACCGTAGATGCGGTTGCCGTGAGAACCGTGAAGAGGAACGTCATGCAGGCAGGCGTCCTTGCGCAAGCGGCTGACAACAACAATTCCCATTCCGAGTACCGGAATGAGAAAAGGCCGCACCCCATAAGCACCATCGGCGACCAGCCATACTTTCGCCTTGATACCCAACGTACGGATCGATCGCATAAACCAATCCAATAATGCCACACCGAGTTCATGCTTCGTGCGAAACTCCCAGTCATATTTTTCCGTCAGCTTCGGTATATCAACTTTGCGTACGTAGAGCATCGATCGGAGCGGCAACGCGATGACGCCCCATAATGGATGGTTCGCTAACCAAGCCAGGGTAACCCAGTTATGGCCGTAGAGCCACTCACCATCGGCCGGCCCTGGAGTCGGGTTGTGATGCACGCCCGCGCCTTCGACATGCTTTCCATAACGCGAAGTGGGCGAGTCATCCATCGCCAGCAAAATTCGCTTCAGTCCCGGAGCAAACTTCTGTACAACCAGGCCAAGTACCGCCATGGCCATCTTTTCAGAAGTTCGCCCCACGCTCGCCAGGCAATCGTAGAACCGGTCCCAATCATCTTGTACTCCAGCCGTGGCAAACCAGGCACTGGCGGTCCGTCGATCGTCGGCCAGAAACATTCCGGCCACGATGATCGACAGCCGAAAGGCGATCCTGCGGTCCATCACTGCTTGCAACACAGAAACTGCTGTCAGCATCGCGCCGGTCAAGGGCACTTTGGCATTGCTTGTTTTCTTGCGCTCGGGGTTGGGACGCTGAAGCCGCCTGCGCTTGTCATGCTGCGACTTCTTGTTTTTCTTGTGCTTGGGTTGCGGACGCTTCCTCGATTGTTTATTCTTAGCCATCCGTGGCTCTCCTGTTTGTGGTTTTTCTATGCCAGAAAAAACAGAAGCATCGGGAGAGTCACTTTTTCATGCAATACCAACTCCGACTTCAGGCCTTGTCGGACGAGCAAATATCCCTGTCATCCTGAACCGAGTGGTGCGAGGTGAAGGATCTCCGCTGGCACAACGTAGATTCTTCAGTCGCCAAGGCTCCCTCAGAATGACTAAGTAAAATTGTCAGATCGATATCAAAGAAATTTGAACAGGAGGAAACAAAGGAAACGGAGAGCGAAGGCTCCGTTCTCTCGGTCTTCTTCGTTCACTCGCATCAAATCATTGTCGGTGTAAAATAATTCGTGCTTAGCGTGATTCGTGGCTATGATGGCAATAGCCAAATCGATTCAATGCAAATCCAATAGAATGAAATTCTTGCGCGGCAACAGAGAAGACCGCGGCAACAGAGAGACACACCTCTGTTGTCTCTGGTGCCTTCTGTTTAATTTTATGCGATAGGGTTTGCCCGGAGATCCCCTAAAGTGCAGATTGGTAACCTATTCCAATGAGGCAACACGTAATTGTCATTGTCGTCTTTTCGATATCCAGTGTTTTGGCGAACGCGGTGGCACATTCACAGTTCGTAGTTGGAGCCGACCAGTTCGATCGGGGCAATGTGCGCACGAGTCAAGTTGGCGTTTCCTATGCCAACCTTCATTCGTGTATTTGGGATGGAGGCGAATATCCCAACTATGTGGA
>JASMGX010000285.1 GCA_030751095.1 Pirellulales bacterium
GGTGGTATCGCTGGCCTGTTGGATTTCTGCGACCAGCAGACCCGCCCCGAGGGCGTGAACCGTTCCTGCCGGAATATAGAAACAATCGCCCACGTCCGGTTCAACCCGATGCAGGCAGGAGGGACATGTCCCCTCGGCAATGGCCCGCTCAAATGTCGTGCGATCCACTCCCGGTTCGAGTCCGGCATAGAGCAGACTGCCGGGCTCTGCCGCCAAGACCACCCACGCCTCGGTCTTGCCGCGGTCGGGCGGGTCGAGCTTTGCCGCCAGGCTGTCATCGGGATGGACTTGGACCGAGAGTGCTTTGTGTGCGTCAAGAAATTTCCACAAGATCGGGAATCCATCTTGAGGAAAATGGCGTCCCAGCAAATCACGGCCCTGCTCGCGAACCAAGCTGTGGAGCGTGGTTCCGCAAAGCGGGCCTGCGAGAACGACACTCTGATCGGCACCATGATCGACCAACTCCCAACTTTCGGCATAATCATCTCCGTCGCCGAGGGTTTTGCCGAGTTCTGTTTCTAAACGTCGACCGCCCCAAAGATATCGCTTCAGGAGAGGTTGGAAGCGGAGTGGGTAGAGCATCTTGTGGCGATCCATGCAGCGGTATTGCTAACGGTCGGTTTCTGTTTTTCGAGACATGGCTGTTTTTATCTGCTGGTGATCATTTAATCCAGATGCAGTGGCCGGTTATTGTAAACGAGTGCGAGAGCCCGTGCATTCTGCGGGTTCCCGACAGGTAAAGCTCAGTGAGTTGTTTGCCGCGTGAATCGTTGTTATTATCGACTTTCTGGGATTAGGGAACCCGGATTTCTTCTGTGAGGCTCCCAACAAACAATCACCGAATTCCGGGTAGGTGACCGATCAGTTCGGTTTGCAGATGTGCCGGTTGTCCACGGCCACCCCGACTCGGTTTTGATCGATTCGAAGAGTGCAGGTAGCTATGGCCAAACGCGACAACGACGATCTGTTTTCCGAGAGTACGATGACGTTCGGCGAGCACCTTGAGGATCTTCGTCGCTGCCTTGTCCGCGCGCTGCTCTGCCTTGTGGTCGGTACGGTAGCCGCTCTGAGCGTTTCCAGTTGGGTGGTCCAGGTGATCAACGGGCCTCTGGAGCAGAGCCTGCAGGGCTATTATGAAACAGATGCGGTAAGGAAATATCGTCAGTTTGCAGAAGATCGTACGGCAGCCGGTAAGCCGAATCCCTATACCTTGGCTCAAGTTGAGCAGTTTATCGACAAACAACACTTCATCTACAAGATGTATTTCGTCCATCCTGATGCAGTGCGGCTGGAACTTGGCTTTGAGTCGCAACCGGCAGTACCGACACCGCCCTCGCCGGTAGCGAAAAATGAACCCGAACAGGCTGCTGAAAAAACGGAGCAGGAGCCGTTGCCAAAAAGTTCACCCGATGAGCAGGAAGCCGATCCGCAGAGAGAATCGGAGGAGGATGAAAAATTCGTTCCGCTGAGTGTAAGCGATCTGGTTCCCTTCTTCGTCTGGCGGCCGATGGATGATGACGAGCGGATGTCGATCAAATCACTCAGTCCTACCGAAGCCTTCATGATCTGGCTGAAGGCCGCGCTCGTGACAGGATTTGTGTTTGCGAGTCCTTTGATTTTCTACTTCATCTGGTCCTTCGTGGCTGCGGGATTGTATCCGCACGAGAAGAAGTATGTCCATATTTTTCTCCCCTTCAGTGTTATTTTGTTTTTATCCGGCGCGTTCTTCTGCTTTTTCGGAGTGTTTCCGATTGTGTTGAAATTTTTGTTTGCATTTAATGCCGACTTGGGAATCAATCCCGATCCACGGATCAGCGAATGGCTGAGTTTTGCTATTTTCCTGCCGATTGGATTTGGCCTCAGTTTCCAGTTGCCTCTGGTGATGCTCTTTCTGGAGCGAATCGGGATATTGAATGTGGCCGGGTACCTTGCCAAGTGGCGTATGGCGGTGCTGGTTATTTTTGTCATCTCCATGATCCTGACCCCCGCCGATCCGATGAGCATGCTGGCGATGGCTTTGCCACTGGTAGCGCTCTATTTTCTCGGCATCGTGCTCTGCCGGTATTTCCCCAAGCGAAAGGGATTTTTAGAGGAATAAGGCGACAGCTGAGCGGGTTAAACAAAACAATGTTTTGCTGCTGCCTCTTTAGATTGCTTCGCAGCAGTTAGATCGCTTCGCTGCCCCGCTCGCCAGTCCGGATTCGGACACAGTCTTCCATCGGCAGCACGAAGATTTTGCCGTCGCCAATCGCCCCCGTCTCGCCGGTCCGGCCACCCTGAAGGATGGCGGTGATGGTCGGTTCGACAAAATCGTCATTCACGGCAATTTCGAGACGGACTTTCCGCAGCAGGTTGACCGCAACGTCGTGACCACGATAGGTCTCGGT
>JASMGX010000286.1 GCA_030751095.1 Pirellulales bacterium
ATGTGCCGCTACTGCAAGGTGATTGACGCCCTCGCCCGCTCGAATGATCACGCTGCCACCGCGACCACCATCGCCCCCGTCAGGGCCGCCCCGTGGCACATATCGCTCGCGACGAAAGCTCATACAGCCGTCTCCCCCACGGCCCGCTTCGATCTGGATTTGCACTCGATCGATGAACATGATGGCAGCCAATAAAAATGGGGATGTCCTGCTGACATCCCCAGAATATTCTTTCGGTCCCCATCCGATCCGCCATCCAGCGTACCCGAAGGGCTCATCCGCTGGTTACATTGACCCGGCGACCCTTGCGGTCAAAACTGACCACGCCCTCAACCAAGGCAAACAGTGTGTAATCGTTACCCTGCCCCACACCCGATCCTGGATGGAACTTGTTGCCAACCTGCCGGACAAGGATGTGGCCCGGTTGAACTTTCTGACCACCAAATCGCTTAACGCCACGGCGTTGTGCGGTCGAATCCCGACCATTCCGACTCGATCCCTGTCCCTTTTTATGTGCCATGGCTAACCTTTTTTCACTCTTATCAAAGACGACAAAATGGTGGTCCCGGTCATTGAATGCCACTACAGCCCGAAACGAAGGACCGATTATCGCCCACCGAAAGGCCCCCCGTCAAGCGGTTGATTCTCAAAGTCCGCCACCACCACCGAACGCTAGCAGGGGCCGGGCCTAATAACAATCTGCCAAATCACCTTGATTTGTTCCCTTTTCACCGAAGAACCATTCACAACCAAGCCCACCGGAAGGGCTCTCTTGCCACCGAACCGCTTGCCACGGTTTTGCTCCATCGCCCGCTCAATCTTTTTGTGATCCTTTTTGTAACAAAAGGTACCGGCAGGAAATGACGCTCATCGCTAACGTCCACCGAGTGATATTAATTTCGTCTCGGTTCGCAAATAGAGTCGTCCGTCGGCTACCGCCGGGGTGGCTCGGCTCGGTTCGCCCAACTCGTTTCTTGCCAAAGGGCGGAATTCTGGCCCAGCCGCTAAAACCACTACCTGTCCATCTTCGGTGATGCCGTAAAGATTTGAGCCAATACGAATCGGCGAACCGGAAAACCCACGCCCAACGCGTTGTCGCCAACGCAATTTTCCATCCGCCACATCATGACAACTGACAACTCCCCCATCGTGCCAGACAAAAATCAAATCCCGATAGACAATCGGGGTCACCACGTAGGGCGCAGATTTCTTAATTTCATAAGCGATCTCGGGTTTACGCGTCGAACCGTTGCCCGGCTTGACCGCAACCAAGGCTTCGCCACTTCCCCCTTGGCCGCTGCTCCCGAAGATGAGTCCCCCCGCAACGACCGGACTGCCCACACAACGTTTATTGAATACATCAATCGACCAAAGCTCCTCTCCCGTCTCTGGATTGATCCCGCTTATACCGTGAGCCGTACTGTGAAAAATAAGTTGCTCACTTCCGTCCTCTCCCCGAAACACGCATGGTACCGAATAGGCTGTCTGCACCCCGCCCTCTCGTCGACACCGCCATTTTTCCACTCCCGTTTTACAGTCGTAGGCGGCGAGAAAACTTTCGCCCAGTTGTTCGTTCGCAACAATCACTGAATCCCCGTAAACAATCGGTGAGGCTGCAAACCCATGTTGGCTTTTGAATGGCCCCAGATTGACCCTCCACGCCTCAGAGCCATCTTCCAGATCGAGTGCCAGGAGCACGTACGATTCTGGGGTTGCCCAGGTAAAGAATACGTGCTTGCCATCCAAAGCTGGCGTGCTCGAAGCATAGCTGTTGCGGGTATGGACATGGTGTGCAGCAGACGCAAATTGTCGGCTCCAAATTTCGCTGCCATCGCTTGCGCGTCTGCAGGTGATGTAGCGGGTCGCACTATCGGCATCACCACTTGTGGCAATCACCTTGTCTTTGTAGATCACGGGCGATGAATGCCCAATGCCTGGCAATTCAACCTGCCAGTTATAGTCCTCCTCCGTCCATTCAGTCGGTATCGATTCCGCATCACTCTGTCCGGCACCGTTGGCACCACGAAATCGCGTCCAGTCTTCGCCACCCGCAGCAGAGGCAAACAATGTTGCAAGGGCAGCAAACGTTCGCAACATACAACTCTGAAACATCGTCCTTTTCCTTTTTTCAACTGCATCCATCGCGGCGTGCAAACGTGCGATGGATACTCTGATCTCGTCACATGCGCGGGGGCAGGAATGATTGTAACTTCTCTCTAATCTTCTATCGAAGAGTCCGCGCCGCCTGTCTCGGGGGCACTGCTCTCTGCCGCCTCTCGTTGCGCTGCAATCGAAGATGTGTAGCCGTATGTATCGATATAATCGCCCCATCGCAGCTCAATCGCCGCTGAAATTTCCGGGGCCAACAGATGTTGATTGGG
>JASMGX010000287.1 GCA_030751095.1 Pirellulales bacterium
CGGCAAGGTACCATTTGTACTCGTTGGTCATTGCGCTCTTGCCCTCGGCCCAAGGAACGCGTTCTACTTTCACCCCACAAGACCGGCAATTGACCCGCCTCATGGTATAAATGAAGATGACCGCCATTCCCCACAGTGGCACAAACTCAAATTGGCGGGGTGTTGGCATGGTATCGTAGACAATGACCCGCTTAAAGGGGTAAAACTGACATTTGGCTAGAAATAACAATTTGGTATACCTCGCAGCCCACAATTTGCCGCTGCATGGATGCGAGGGTGCCCGTTATGTCGCATTGTTGGCCAGAATCTATCGCCTTTCGGGAAATACCGTTGGTGTGCGAAACGAGAACATGTCCCAAGTGTAACGGTGCAATGCGCATCAGCAAACACCGTCGTCGTAGGCTCTATACTTTGGATGGCCCCATCTGCTTAGTCCTCAAACGACTACGTTGCCCAAACGACGATTGCACCATATCTGGTACGTTTGGTCCGGAACAAGAGGCGGACTATGCACTTCCCCGCTGGTTGATCGGTTGGGATGTCTTCTGCTGGATCGGTCACCGTCGCTTCGCCAGACATTGGGCCATACCGCAGATTCGCAAGGAACTGGAAGACTCCTATGGCATTCGGCTTTCGGACGACGCATTGGAAGACTATACGGACCAGTACCAGACCATGGTTGCCGCCTATTGGCAAGATATGAAGCAACTCGACGAGCAATACGCTGATACGGATGAAATCATCCTCTCGATCGACGGGCTGCAGCCGGAAAAGGGCCATGAGACACTCTATGTAGTTCGCGAACTGACGCATCGGCGCGTCTTGTTCGCCGAGCCGCTGCTCTCCAGCGCTACTGAGGAAATTCGACGCCTGATTGTTCGAACAAAAAAACTTTCCCGGACGATGAATAAAAGAGTTGTGTTGTGGATGTCTGATAAACAGGATGCGTTCGTCAAATGCATCGCGGATGAATTTCCCGATGTGCCGCATCGTTATTGTGAAAACCATTTCTTTCGCGACTTGGCCAAGCCGGTGCTGGAAATGGATAGCACGGCCAAGAAGAGAATGCGCGGCAAAGTCCGTGGTTTACGGGCTATTGAACGAAAAATCCTCGATGTCGGAAATGGCCATGCAATCAAAATGACCTTGCCCGACGTGAACGACGACGTGACGGAATCGCCTTCTGACGACGAGTTTCTCAGTGAAGGAGGATCGATCGTCCTCGATTACTGCAGTGTCGTCCGAGGCATTCTCAACGACAATCACGGTGGGCCGCAACGTCCGCCCGGCATCCGCATGCTGGATGCGTTAAATGAAGTGAGCCAATCGCTGAATCGCTTGAATAAACCGCCTCATGGCAGTCATGTCCACGACCTGCTGGTGCGTCTGAATGGTTGTATTGAGAAAGGCGTCTCCGATCAACAGGAGACTTTCGATCGAGTGCGTTTTTACACGACCCATGTTTGCCGTGTCATCGAGTTATTGTCGCCTGACGCGGGTGATACCGTGTACCGAGAGCAACAGTTCGAGGAACTCCAGCAGGCGTTTCAGGGCCATTCGAACGACGTTGTTTTTATCCAGATGTCCAAGTTGATGAAGAGCTTTCGACCTGGTTTGTTCCTCGGTGAAGAGATCGCTGATCTACCTCGCGACAACCTGGCGCTGGAACGTTGGTTTCGGCATCCGAAATCACACGAACGCAAGATCCATGGCCATCAACATGCGGGCAAACGAATTGTCCAGGAAGGACCGACTTTGTTGCCAACGTTAGACGCGCATCTGTCGCATGCAGGCCTTTTCACACCGGAAGAATTGATACCTTACGCCAATGCTTCTGTTCCTGCGTGCCAGACGGCATCACGAGCGAGGCACAAGATCATGGTCAAAGCGCGTTCCCAAAAAAAAGAGAAAAACTACTCCGAGAATTAGAAAACCGGTTCCATAGCTTCGCCGAACTCCTCCACCAGTAGACCGGCGATTTACCCCTTTAAGCGGGCCATTGTTCTTTTTGACGGCACTCGATTCAAACAATGGAAAACCGTTATTTCAAATCGAGCTACCCGCTGAACCGCTCCCTGGCGGACTTATTATTGATCGAAACGGTCATGTCATCGTAGCCATGCTCGACGGCGGAGTCGCCTGTTTCAGCAAGTGATAAAACTATTCGCTACAATGCGGGACGTTCCTTTACTTTGATTGGTCCTTTCTCTAGGATAGTTATGCAATAGT
>JASMGX010000288.1 GCA_030751095.1 Pirellulales bacterium
ATCTTCGTAAAGATTTAGGGAACGATGAACTGCATTTAGTATCCATTCTCTTTTGTTGCCGAATGCGCCACCACCGAGCAGCGTAAGATACAGTGTATTATTCCCATTTTGGAGATAATTCAAAATACCTGCACAAAACGATGCCTCATATGAGGCATCCAAAACAAGCCGCGCAAACTCCGACCATAGTTCAGACGAATGATGTGAATATGCAACTGGCAGGGCTGAGCAATATGCTTGTGATACTCTGTGCTTTGAATCTGCAATTGTCACTTCGGTATTCCATTGAATACCAATGCGCAACAATCGTCTCAATTCATCAATCTCAGAATCATTGGCTGATTTGAGTCGATTTGTAATTTCTATCAAACCTCTCTCAGATGCTAAGGCATATCCGTTTCTCATTTCCCAAAGACGATTACCTGAATTTCCTAAAGCCTCTCCGATATCTATCAGACAATTTATTTGATTGTCGGCTGATTGGCCTATCTGACCATTAACCTCCGCGAAATAGTTTCGATAGATCGTTCCTGCCCCTGCTGCAATAGCACATGCCGGTCCCTGTGTCAGATCGTACTCATATCCATCAAGACCATGTTCTGGCGTCACATCTGGAGATACCATCTCAAGAAGATTGAATTGTGAAGCAACCTGAAATAAGGCGCCGGAGTTTGTTTCATCAGCGTGCAGGTGTTGCACATTGGATATTATTTCACGCACAGATATTTTTCCAGCATTCAATTCATTGGAGTGAACACGACCTCGCAATTCCTGCAAAGATGGTGTTTCTAGGACACCACTGACAAATTCCCTGCCATTTACGTGGGATTTCAGTGTTTCCCCATCAACCGAGATGTTTTTTCGAACCTGGTCAGGTGATTCTTCGCGAAAACCAGTGAGGGTTTCAAACCACATTCAATCCCTCTTTTTGCGACGCGATGTACGAGCCCGCCTGTGGTAATGGCGCGCAGTGGATTTGCAGCTCGCTGCAGGCCTTTGTTCGGTTCTCTTCTCCCATAGGATGGCCCTATTCATTCGCTCTTCAGAGTGCAAAAATATCACGGAAAGGCCCGAGGAATTTCCTCTCCGGCGACCAATCGGTGATCGCAAATGCGATGTCGGAGAACACACTGCTGAAGGCGTTTTCCAAAGCTTGCCGAAAATCGGTAGCGGTTCGGTGCGGATCATTCGCGAAAGCACCGCAGCCCCATGCTCCGAGAACGAGCGTGGCATATCCGTACGCTTTCGCTATAGCCAGCACGCGATGAATGCGTTTCTGCAGCAGGTCAGCAGATTCTGGTTGACCTATGGTAGGCGCATATGGAGCGGCGCATGTAATAAAACTCAACAGCCAGGGATCCTCAAGCTCCAATCCGGCATCCGTTCGAAACACGGGAACATTGGGTGAGTAGATCGCCCAGTCACTAGAATCTAGCCGTGGGCGTTTGCGGTGCGCCTCATACATCCGATCGTCAACTATTGTCTGGTATAGGGCACTTGACCTGCAAAGCACCTCCTCTTGGGCTTTGGCACCACCAAGAAAACCCCCTCCAGGGCTAACGCCGTTGGCGAAATTCAGTGCGAGTGGTCTCAAACCACTTTCGACCAGTCGCCGGGAGGCTCCGAGTGTTGTTTCGTTGGCGACTTGGATTCGTGTCTCGGAGAATGGATTCCACTCAGGCTCCGGGAGGGGAGCATCTGGAGAAATGCTTACCTTCGCGGAGCAAGCGGCTTGCACATATCTACTCCAGTTGACTTGGGTTCCATTTGCGCAGCCATAATGTCCTGCTGTGGCAGCTTCTACTGCGGACGTGCCGAGGCCAGCAGCGATGTTTCTAGGGATGTCCAATTCCTGTCGTCTGGATGACGACATTTCAACCGAATCAAGGCAAGGAAGCGTCCTTAACATGGCGTATTCCTTTTAGGAAGTTTCTAGGGGCTGTTTAGTCTTCTACCGCACCGCCCTGGCGGCTACCGGGTCGAAGCCTTCGATCATGGGGTGTACACAACGTATGGCGGCCAGTTGTCCTCGGAAGCCACGTTGTCCGCACTAAGCTGGAAGATCGCCAAAGCCTCACCAGTCGCACAGTCACCGTACTCATCACAACTCAAGATGCCAGTAAGACCACCATGACGATACGTGGAGCCTACAGCATCCCGCAAAGCCTGTCGACCTATATGCAAAGTGCCGTCATCATCAACGATCGCCGCCTTCGCAAT
>JASMGX010000289.1 GCA_030751095.1 Pirellulales bacterium
GATTTGATTTTACGCCGACTGGCCGGGCGGTTTCTCCTTGCAGACGATCAAATCGAGCGAGCATTGGTTCAGTTTGAGACATTGGCAGCGGCTCTTCCGGAAGACCATCAACCGCTGGTCATGCTCGGCCAGGGTTATTACGAACAGGGCCGTTATCGCGAGGCGGCTGGCAGTTTTGAAAAGGCGTGTGCGCTTACGCCCGATCCGGCAGACACCTTGAGTGAGGTGGCTGCGGTCTATTTGCGAGCGGGAGAACTCTCGCAGGCCCTCGCCTTTGCAGAGCGGGCCCATCGGCTCCGACCGGAGAGAATCAGCACCACGAAGCTGCTCGCGAGAATCCACCTTGCTTCAGAGCACCTGGCCCATGCGTACCGGCTGCTGCGTCAGGTCTATGCTTTGCGGCCTGACGATCCGGAGGTACTTGAGCAGCTTGCGATTTTATCCTTGCAGAAAAATGACAACAAACAGGCGGCCGAGTATGCAAAAAAGTATTTAAAACGGCGACCGGACACGCCACGCCTGCAAAACCTTTATGCCGCTTCGCTGCGGAATCTGGGACGTTTGGAGGAGGCGGCTGCAGAATATGAGAAGATTCTTGCAATCTTGAAAAACAATCCAAACGTACTTAAGCAATACGTTCAGGTTTTGAGGTCACTCGGGCGGGACGCCGATGCGGCCGCCTACTGCCAGCAGCATCTAGAATCCGAGGGCGAGCTGGCGGTACTGCTCGAACAATTGGCCCTCTTGCGGGCCACCAGTCGCGATCCGGCCGTGTACGATCCGGAGCAGGCACTCGCGTTGGCCCGTTCATTGAACCGCCTCTCTACCACTCCGGATGCGCAGTCGCTCAATACGCTCGCGATCGCCCAGGCGGAAACCGGTGATTTTTCAGCCGCGAAGCAGACGGTTCGTCAGGCCCTCGCGCTGGCCCGCCAAGCGGACAACGAGCGGGCGATTGGTCTGCTCACGCGGCAACTGCGGCTCATTGACGATCGGCGTAAGCCGTCCGAGGGCCTCCGCTAGGGCGCTGCCCGAGGCGAAACCGCGCTGCCCGAGGCGAAACCGCGCTGCCCGAGGCGAAACCGCGCTGCCCGAGGCGAAACGTTACGGATTCCCCTTTTTTTTAGCCCGGTCGCGATAGACTTGCCGGCGGATCAGATCTTCCATCCGGACTGCCTGCATTGTCTTAAAACGATAAGACCCTGTCCGCTTGCCCTGCTCATCCTCCGAGCCGCAATAGGGACATTTGGGCAGTTGTCCACTGCTCGGATTGAAAGGAAATTTTGCCGACTTGTACACTTCTTCCCGTCTCGGGCAATCTGGATTTGTGCAGTAAAAGATCGTCACAATCTGCTCATCGGGGCTGATTCGCGAATCCTCGAAGTGACCCTCCGGCACATCCCCGCGACGGATGACCGCCTCGCGCGAGTTTTCGGTCATGAAGGCATAGGGCAAATCGTCGAACGTGAGCCGGCGGGTCTCGTCAAAGTCGATGCGGAAGCTATCGAGCAGTTCGGGTGGGTCGAGTTCCGTAAGTTCTTCTCCATCGAGCACCCAGCGGACGTGGGGCCGCTTGGCAATCGCACTCGAAAAGTCGCTACCCGTTGGGGCGTCGGTAGAGGCTCTTGGCCGACCCGCAGTACCGCGAGTCGATTTGGTGGAAGCGGGCGGTTGCTCTCTGGGTGCAGCCTCGGAGGTGTTCTGTCGCGTCTGTTTTGGGGTTGGTCGGCTCGCGGCCCCTTGCGAGACTCTTTTATCTCCCGGCACCGGTTTGATGTGGCCGAGTGGTACGCCATCGACCCGCGGCAGGCTCGCCACTTCCTGCGGAGTTAACGGCTCCGGCCCGGCTTGCTCCTGCTCGGAGGAGGAGCATCCACCCAGGATCACAATAGCCAGGATCAGCACCCCGTAGGTCGAGTGGCCACAACAGTGATCTTGCAAATTCCCCATGCAACCGTTCACTGTTTTTCAATCTTAATCGCACTGAGCATCGTGTAGGGATAAGACCATCCCGCGGTCCGCGCGACCGTGATATTGAGCGTTCCGTCGTTGACCGCCACAGTCGCTTCTTGCGTATAGGGCGGGTCTCCGGGACTGCCATAACCGGGTGCGGGAATGAGGTCGTCCGGAAATGGCATCCAGGCGG
>JASMGX010000028.1 GCA_030751095.1 Pirellulales bacterium
TACTCTCTACCAGTCTTCTCCAAAAGAAAACGGCGCACAATGCCGCATGACATTCCTGGCCTCGATGTACTAGGCTCCAACAATGCGAGCGGCACTCCTCGCTGGAATTTACATCGCGTCGCCAGATCTTCTAATTTTCAAATTGCTCTTATACTGGCAGTTTTCTTTGCCCAGTACGGTTGTCGAACTGTAGACCAACAGAAACTGCAGAATAGATCTCCCCTCACTCCAATACAAAAGGTCCCCGAACAAACTGAATTGGAAGTCGTGTTTGTCCATACGCCACAACCGGACAAAGAAGCCGCCGAACTGCTCTGGAAAGAAATTGATGAACAGGCAATCCCCGCCCAACTGCGGCGCAACTTAAATCAAAATGGATTTCGCGTGGGTGTCCTAGGTACCCAACTATCTCCTGAGACAGAAAAAATCCTGCGGACTGCTGAAGACGCCCAAAACACTATTTTGCCGTGGGAAGTGGACGACAGTGGTGACTCGATCCGCGCTATTCGTCGGAAACTGTTTCTGAAGGAAGGACAACGGGGAGAACTGCTTGCCTCGGGAGTGCAGGAACATTTTCATGTACTGCATGTCAATCAGGGGGAAATTTCAGGCCACACTTTTCCCGATGGTCAGGGCCAGTTTCTAATCGAAGCAGCAAGAACAGATGATGGAAGAGTACAGATAAAACTATCACCGGAAGTACATTATGGCGAGTTTCGCAATCAGTATATTCCCGGCGAAGGCATGTTCCAACTTGATACCAGCCGCCGTAAAGAACGATTTGACCAGATGTGCGTTGAAGCAAATCTCAGCGGCGAGCAAACCATGATCATCGGGGCACAACCAAATCGCCCAGGAAGCCTTGGTCATCGCTTTTTCAATGAACAATCCATCGACAAATCCATTTCTAAATTACTGTTTATCCGTGTCTGTGATATTGCAAAAGAGCCGATTTCCAGTGATGACTTGAGCACAAGCGCGGAACGCTAGTTCCCGAAAATGGCGAACCACCTCGCGCATGAAGATTCCTAGAGTCATATGTCTTATCAGGAAACATTTTCGCTTCAAACCTCCGGCCATCAGCACATGCAGGATATTACGGATCATGTGGCCAACGTTGTTCAGCGATCGTTGGTACAGACTGGTGTTGTTCATGTTTTCAACATCGGTAGTACTGGCTCTGTTGGAACGATCGAATACGAACCCGGTTTGCAGCGAGACTTGCCCGAATTGCTCGACCGGCTAATGCCGCCAGATAGCGACTATGGACACGAACAGACATGGCATGACGGCAATGGCCATTCTCACCTTCAAGCGACAACGCTCGGGCCATCACTCAGCGTTCCTATCGGCAATGGACAGCTAATATTGGGCAGATGGCAACAGATATTTCATCTGGAATGTGACATCAAGCCGCGACTTCGAGAACTCGTCATTACCGTGGTGGGATAACTGCCTCACGCCAAAATGCGTGTTTCATCTGACGTACATCTTTCTTTTTCGGATTAGCCTTCAGGCACAGCTTGTGTCTGCGAAGTCATATCCCGTAATTTCAATGCAAAGAAAGCTGTTATCACGTTGAGACTTCCAAGAACAAAAATGGGCCATGCTCCATCATGGAATTGAGCAAGAATACCGAGAAAAAATGCAATCAGGATCGCTATTGCGCCAACGAGCGTATCGCTGATAGCAATGTAGTAGGCCCTTTCATCGGCCGCTGCAACATTGGCAATGTAAATTTTGCGTGCTGATGAAATACCCTGATCAGCAATGGAAACAAAAAAGAATACAACGGCACATAATTGTATGTAGCCTGTATGTCCCCAGTACTCGATTCCAATGGCAAACATGGCGGCAACAGAAGCGATTCCTGCGGCAAGGCTCATGATGTTACTCAATGGCCACCGCGAATACCGACTCCAAACAAGTCCACCTACGGCCAAACCCAGGCTTGTAGCAATGACAAAGATGCTCAGTGCATTCGGTGTGCCTTTGTGCTGAGTTGCGAAGTGAATGACATAAAATGGAATTGCAAGCTCAACCGAGAGGAATAGAATTCTTGCAATCACAAAGCGCCGAAACCAGGCAACCTGCCGTACAGCATGGACACCCCTAAAAAGTTCCGAGAAAAATTTGTTAGAGGTCGCTTTGTCGGATACCTCTTTCGTACGGGTTACCGATGGCGATTCCCGAATCATCATACTGGCGAATCCCGATAAAAGCCCCACACCGATACCGATCCATAACAAAATCAGATGTTCATCAAGGCTGGCAACGGCATCAGCAGCCTTAGCAGCGGTATCGGTAGTGGCAGCGGTATCGGCAGCATTGGCAACGGTAGCGGTAGCATCCTGGGCATCTGTTGTTGCCTTGTCCGAATAGACTGCTTGGGTCGCCCAAGCAACGCCGATTGCCAGCAGGCCACTGAGACCCGTTTGCGCAAAAAGGAGCGTTCTGCGGGCATGTTTCTGAACGATGTACCCAAGCATGTTCTGGAACGCAAGCCGACTCAAACCCTGCCCCAGGCCGACAATGGTGGCAACCGTTAGGAAAATAATGATCTTAATATCATCCGATGTCGAGCCGCCGGTGAGATCTATCAAGGCGAGTGACGCGGTAGTCGTAAGAATACCTAGAGTCATATACCACTTGCTGAAGCGGGCAGTGGACAAAAAAGGCGCCGAGACGACTTGTCCAATCATGCGGGCAATCTGAACGATGGGGATCAGCATCCCTGCAAAGAAAACAGGAGCGCCTAGCGCGAGGTAGAGAAAAGGCAGGACCAGACGTGGGCTGGAAAGTGTCTGGCTCAGATCGAGCAAAATGCCCTGGCTAAGCAGTACTCTGTAGTTCCAACGATTGTTCTCGCGACTAGCCATCAAATGTCTCTGGCATACAATCCATTTCAAACGCTCTTCATGACTATTAAGTGGAAAACAGCAAGTGGATGCAATAGCAGACGAGTGCAATGATCCCCGCGACAACAAAGAAGATAAAATATCCCCCAAGCCAACCGACTGTCGGCGAAGCAAGCGACTTGCAACGGCTACAGACCTCCGCATGACCGGTTTCTGGATCGATCATCACCGGCGAGGCACACTTGGGACATTTTTCCCAATTTTCATTTCCTTCGCCGAGGTTCGGTTGTTTTGTCATCATGCTACTTCCTGATATTTGCGGGTGCCAGACCTAGCCACAAATGAAGTTCTTGCCGATTATAGACAAGTTGTATGGACATTGCACGATCGCTCGCCATTCTACCGGTAAAAGGCGGCATACGAATAACAAGATGACGGGGGATCGTATCGGTGTCCACGACTCGGTTACAATCATATCGATACCAGGAGACAATCTCTCCGGTTCCTTTAGGTCTATCTGAAAACACGCGCATGCAGCAGGAACGAATCGATGCAATTTTATATTTTGAAAACTCTCATTACCATCTTTATCATCACGTTGGAAATCGGGTCCGTAGGGGCAACGGACAAGATCCAATATCATTCCCTTTTTAATGGACGAGATCTCTTTGGCTGGACCACGACCGGCAATTGGACTGTAGAACCCGGAGGCATCCTGACCATTAAACCTCGGCCAGGCGAAAAAGGTTGGCAACGATATGCCGATTACCTCTGGACCGACAAGGTGTATGACAACTTCACGCTTGAGTTGGAATACAAAATTCCAAAGGATGGTAACAGTGGTATCTTTTTCGGCGTCAAAAACAAAAATAACCCGGTCTATGAGGGCTTCGAGATCCAGATTCTGGATTCGCACAACAAAACCGAAACACTAACCGCGCACGATTGCGGTGGGCTTATCGGCATCCAGGCACCGAAAAAAAATGCTGCAAAACCCTTTGGTCAATGGAATCGGATGACGATCGTTTGCCAGGGCAATCATCTCCGAGTGAAACTCAATGGCGAGCAGATCCTCGACCTGGATGTCAGCACCAAAATTGCGCGAGATAAACCGTTTTCCGGCTATATTGGATTGCAAGATCATGGCCTGCCACTTGAATTCCGTAATATTCGCATCAAATAGCCCTGAGCCGGCTTTCCCCGTGGAGTGCAATTCTTGGCAAATCAAGTGAATTGGAATAGGAAACCGATTCCGGTGATTACAATGGTGCATGGAAACGGATCGCGCAAGCCTTTGATCCCCCATTGAATAACCGTGCCGAAAGCACAATGAATCGCCCCATTTTTCAGTCGGCAACGCTGCAACTATCTTTGGCAATGTTCTGTTGCTTGGCGAGTTATTACGGACCTGCACCGCAACTGGTTGCTGATGAAAGTCGTCCGGAAGTGCTGTCATCCAAGCGACTTGAACAGCTTGGAATTCGCACCATCTCGGGCAAACACCTGCTGCTGGTGACCGACCTTCCACCGAGTCCAGCCATTGATAATTTACCCTACATTTTTGACCAGGCGGTTTCCCATTGGGCCGCTTATTTCGAGATACCAAAACAACAGTGGGCAAACTGGAAAATGACGGGGTTTCTAATGAAGGACTCCGAACTCTTTCAGACATCGGGACTTTTTCCCAAAAGAGCATTGCCCCCGTTCCGGAGTGGATTCACCAGAAATGATGAATTCTGGATGTTCAATGAGGATCTGGATTATTATCGTCGTCACTTGCTGCTGCATGAAGGCGTACACGGATTTATGTCTGCATTTTTCTCAACGACAAGCCCACCCTGGCACTGCGAAGGCATGGCAGAACTACTCGCCACACACCGCTGGGAGAATGGACGACTGAGCGTTGCTTATTTTCCCCAGAACAAACGCGATGTGCCCATGCTTGGACGGATTCGAATCGTTCAGGATGAAGTGGCCGGTGGGCGAATTCTTCCACTAGAAAAAATCCTTTCCTATGGCGCAAACGCTCATCAGGAAAATGTACCTTATGGATGGTGTTGGGCCGCGGCAGCATTTCTCGATGGGCATCCTCGTTATCGGGATCGATTCCGGGAACTGAATCGTACAGAGACCGGCTCTGGATTAAACAAAGCACTGCGAGAAGCATTTGCCGATGATTGGCACCAGCTATGTGACGAGTGGCTGATCTTTGTGACTGCAATCGAACATGGACACGATCTGGCGAGTTCTGCAATCCAATATGGTGAAGGCAAGCCCCTGCCACCTGGCGGCGTAAAAGTTAGCATTGCGGCAAACCGTGGTTGGCAAAGCAGCGGCATTCGCCTTGAAGCTGGGCAGACCTACAACATTTGCGCAACTGGCCGCTATGAACTGAATCGAGAAGAAGGAGAGAGAATCTGGTGGTGCGAGCCTGGGGGGATTACCCTGCAATATGTCGAAGGACAGCCCCTTGGCATGCTGCTCGGTGCGGTGCATCCTGACGGGAATCTGTCCTCAACCAGAAGTGGGCTATTATCCCCCGAACCGGTCGGTCTGGAAAAACGATTGACGCCCCGGCAATCGGGAACGCTCTATTTGAAGATCAATGACCGCTCGAGTGGTCTCTCCAACAATGTGGGAAAACTCAATATCATCATTTCTCAGCTGAAAACGGGTACTCAAGCAGAAGCATCCTCGTAGAATGGCGGGAAGCAAAGGCAAGTTGCCTCTAGAGAAGAGCCAACCAAAGCATAAAGGAATCTGCAAGAGAAATGCCTTTTTCATCCCCACCGAATCCTGGATTGACAAGCTGGCACGTCAGAAAATAATAACTCTGCAAACTACAGATTTTCTCCGATCCCAATAAGCCGCCAATTCTTGTGGGACAAGTGTGCCAGATGAATTGCCCTTAAATCGTTTCGGGACAAAGGACATCTATTATGAATCTTATTGAACTTCAGGACCCCGAGTTGTGGGCAGCCATAGCAGGCGAGATCGAACGCCAGCAGGATGGCCTGGAAATGATTGCCAGTGAAAATTATACCAGCGGTGCCACGATGCAGGCATTAGGAAGTGTGCTGACAAACAAATATGCAGAAGGCTATCCAGGTCACCGTTATTACGGCGGCTGCCAGTTTGTAGATATCGCGGAGGATCTCGCACGCGACCGTGCAAAACAACTTTTTGGAGCCGAGCATGCCAATGTGCAACCTCACTCCGGCTCTCAGGCCAACATGGCAGTCTATCTCACGGCCATTGAGCCAGGAGATACTGTCTTGAGTCTGGATCTGGCCCATGGTGGTCATCTGACACATGGCATGAAGTTAAATGTTTCGGGCAAGCTCTATTCGTTTGTCCATTACGGTGTGGATCGAACGACACATCGCTTTGATTTTAGTGAAATTGCCAAATTGGCGAGGCAACACAAACCCAAAATGATCATTGCCGGTGCCAGCGCCTATCCTCGAGAAATCCCGCACGAACAGTTTGCCGAGATTGCCAACGAGATCGGTGCAACACTCTTTGTGGATATGGCACACTATGCTGGTTTGGTAGCAGCCGGTCTGCACAACAATCCCGTACCCGTTGCCGATTTTGTGACCACGACTACACACAAAACACTCCGTGGACCACGCGGGGGACTCATACTCTGCCGTAAAGAGAACGCCAAGATGCTCGATCGCAATCTGTTTCCGGGCATACAAGGGGGCCCCCTGATGCATGTCGTGGCCGGAAAAGCGGTCTGTTTTGGCGAAGCGCTACAGGATGATTTTAAAAAATATGCAGCCCAGATCATTCAAAATGCGAAAATCTTGGCCGACACCCTAGCCGCTGGGGGGCTTCGTCTGATTAGCGGTGGAACAGACAACCACCTGTTGCTGGTTGACGTCACTCCTTTAGGACTCAGTGGAAAATCGGCTGAAGTGGCTCTTGAACAATGCGGCATTACGGTCAACATGAACATGATCCCATTTGATGAACGAAAGCCAAAAGATCCCTCGGGAATCCGGATTGGCACCCCTGCGCTAACGACCCGTGGTATGGGAACCGATGAGATGGCTAAAATCGGTAGCTGGATTCTCAAGGCACTACATTCTGCCGAGGAACCGACTACCCTTACCCGTATCCGATCCGAGGTTTTAGAATGTTGCACCCATTATCCGGTACCGGCAGCTTCCCTCGCCGAAACAATATAGCATCACAAAAATAGCATTTTTGGGAACATTGTTTGCCAAGGCTCATCTAACAGCACGAAGCAGACGCATGACAAACGTCACAATATTCGCAGGCGATGAGGCCATCCGAAAGAATATCAATCGACAAAGAGACGATCCACGATTGCCGACACAATTGCTTCCTTCGATATAACGGGCAGATGATAAACTCTTCTCTGGACAGGACGTATTTCCGTACCGGTTGGTCGCGATTATAATTTCCTGAGACCAAAATATTGCGAGAAGCCACCGACACAGGAACCGACCTTCCATGACTACATCTCAAAGTAAGATCCTTATTGCCGACGACAATCAGCCAAATGTCGAGTTGCTTGAGGCTTATTTAACTGATATTGATTGCACGATAGAAATCGCGAGGGATGGCCAGGAAACCATAGAAAAGGTTGCCGTCTTTCATCCCGATGTCATCCTCTTGGATGTCATGATGCCGAAACTCTCAGGCTTCGAGGTCTGTCGCCAACTAAAAGATGATCCACAGACAAGCGGAATCATGATTTTAATGGTGACCGCGCTAAACGAACTCGGCGACATTGAGAGGGCAGTTGAAGCTGGCACCGATGATTTTCTGAGCAAACCGGTCAACCGAGTAGAGTTGGTAAAACGGATACAGAATATGTTGAAGATCCGTCATGTCACTGACGAAGTCGAACGACTTCGTCAGTACATACAGGAAATGGAAAACGACTCCGCCGCATCTTGACATGTGACACCAATTTTTCTTTTCTTGGCTATTGTGCTGGAGTCAAATCTTGTGTGTCGCAGTTTTTCCCTAATCGACTTACGGGAGATTCATTCCGAATGAAGCGAATTGCTTCTATTTTGGATTGCTTGCAAAATTGCCGAAATGTAGGTTATGCTGAAGGTGATGTTAACATCCAGACTATTCAAAGGGACTAGGTTGAGCGTCATGAGATCAATCTGTCTGCGCTGGCTTTTAAATTTACAGCCCACTCACCTCATCCTCGCATCTTCCGTTTTAGCACTCGCAGTTTTCTGTCACGGAGTGTGGGCCAATGACAATGCATTGGGAACTGATTCGGATGAGCTCGCGCAAATTGAAAAGCTGGTAAAACAACTCGGACACGACAAATATGTTCTTCGAGAACAAGCACAGGATGAGCTCACCCGTATCGGAGCTCCATCGCTTGATGCGCTGGCCGGCGCACTGGTTAGCAACGATGTAGAAATCGTCATGCGAGCTCACTATCTTCTTTCCGCCATCAAGGTGGATTGGGTTCGCGACACCGATCCATCCAAAATCCAACGCCAATTGGAAAACTACGGGCGGAAAAAGGAAGCGGAACGTCTCAACATCATCGATACTCTCGGGAAATCTGCAGGCGACCCGGAAATTGCGGCTCTCTGTCGCATCGTTCGTTACGAGAAATCCATCCCATTATCAAAAATCGCGGCTATTAAAATCCTAGATCTTAACGGCGACGAACAAACCTGGGCAAATCGCAAAGTACAGATTGATAGTCATCTGGGGGGCTCCAAGCGGCAGGCGGCTCTGTGGGTGCGCAAAATCCTCGTACATCATGAAGATATCAATGCAACGATTGACCAATGGAAAATACTGGCAAAAGAAGAGCAACTTCTCTGGCAAGAAGCGCCTGATCAAACCAATCACGAGATCATACAGAAGGTACTTTTCCATTTGATATATCTATTGGAAATAGCCGGTCGTGAAAATGAGGTAGAACCCTATCTCGAGCAAATTGTCGAGATACAGCCTGACAATAAAGAGAGCATCCGGAAGTTAGTTACACTGCTACTTGACAAAAAAGCACCACATGCAATCGAAACGATCGGCAATAAGTTTTCCGATCTTTTCAAATCAGATCCCTTTCTTCTCTACCCTTTGGCATACGCCAAGCAATCACTAGGCAAACAGTCGGAAGCAACAGACCTTACTGACACCGCACAAAAAATGAATTCGGAAAATGCGGTTGAACACCTCAAAGTTGCACGCGTACTACTCGAAAATCGGGGCTGGTTCGATTGGGCTGAAGAAGAGTATCGCACAGTCATCAAAATTGACGACTCATCCGACTCCACGATACGTGCGGTTTTATTCATGTCAGAAATGCTGCATGATCAGCGGCAAGACAATAAGGCGACTGATGTTTTACTCGATTTTGTTGTTGCAATGGATGGTAATAAAGAGCTAAGCGATATTGTTGTCCGCATGGGACGTAATCCCAACAGCATCCATTCGCGGATGCATTTCTTCCGGGCTTCTGCTTACGAACTCCAGGGCCAAACGGACAAACAGCTTGAACAGCTACAGTTAGCCGTTAAAAAAGATCCCACCGATGCAGATGTACTGATTGCTCTTTATCGGGTTTTCGATCAGACAAACGAACAGCGCGAGGATACGCGAGAGAAGATTCGTGAGGCATTGGACGCGTTTCAAGAAGAAATTCAACAGCTCCGCGAGCAAATTGCCAATAACCCTGGTGCACTTCAGGTCAAAGAAGTACTAGCCAATGTGTATAACCAGTTTGCCTGGCTGGCAGGAAACACACTCGGTGAGATCGATGCGCAACTCGCAGAGCAAGCAATCCTTTATTCCCATAAATCCCTCGATATCCGTCCCGATGCCGCCGGCTATCTCGATACGCTTGGTCGCTGCTATTATGCAAAGGGAGATTATGAAAATGCAATCAAGTATCAAACCGAGGCCAACCATCTTGCCCCTCATTCAGGGCTCATTCGAAGACAGCTGGAGATGTTTCAACAGGCGCTTGAAAAGTCGAAAAAGGATCGGGATTCATGAGCGGCACAGGCGTTGAGGAAACTCTTAATTTGCCCGCCCCAATGTCTCCCACTGCTTCCGAACAATCCGCATCTCGCTATCGGTACCATCTTTCGATTCTTGTTGTATCTGTACTGGTTCTCACCGCAGCCGCATTGCTGAATATTCCTGAATCTGGAGGAGTAGAAGCACCGTTTTTTGGAACACTCCCCGGCATCTGTACCTGGAAACGCTTTTTTGGTTTGGACTGCCCGGGCTGTGGACTGACGAGATGCTTTGTTGCACTTTCACACGGACATGTTGGCCAGGCATGGCGTTTCAACCCTGCAGGTTTTTTGCTGTTCACCCTTCTTCTATACCAAGTTCCCTTTCGATCGGTGCAGATCTGGCGGATTTCCAAAGGCCGCGGTGACTACCGTCACAGCAACTGGATACTGACGGTAACGGCATGGCTCATCATCGCAGCTCTGCTCATCCAATGGGCCTGGTGAGGAATCCATCGGCACACAAATTGGACAACATCGGATTGAATGTATGGCACCAGGCTTTAGAGAAACAGGTCTGGACCATCCGGTAATGTTTTAATCTGCTCAATCTTTTCCGGCTGATCGATCAATTCCTGAAGCCACCAATTCGTTGTATTGTAAAGGCAGGTCACGTTGGCGCATTGGAGTGAAGCGTCAAAAGTCTCAATCGCTTCGGCCAGTTTGTGTTGCGTCTGATGAATCGCGGCCTCGCTACAATAATCTCCAGGACCTGCAATGCGCGCCATCGCAACACCCCGGTATCCCGGACAATTAAAAATACCATGCGGCGTAAGGACCTGACGTAGAGCCTGCATATGGCATTGGCTCGGTTGGTGGGTATAATCCCGCCAAGTCTGATTTTCCAGAAGCTGAAGATTTGTACTTTCAACAATGTGAAACGAATTGGTCTCCAACCGTTTTGCTTCTGCAACTGATTTCTTGATGCGAGCAATCACATCGCTCAATTCCTGCGCAGCTAACTGCGGATCCATAATTTCGGCATGGTTCTCCTGCTGTCGCATTAAAAAAGGCTTTACGGAAAGATAGTCGAACTGATAATTCCGAGCTCGCTCTGCCGCAATCACAAGTTCATCAATATTCTCGACAATCGGAACTGCCTCTCGTGCCGCACCCTTCCAGGTCACAACAAAAGAATAGCCGATTTGGAGAGAGCTATTCTGCTCTTTGAGTTGAGGTACCCAGTCACAAATTTCATCCAGAGTCACCCGTTGACGTGGCCGGTGCATGCGTTGGAACGTTTCATCGGTGCCGGCATCAAGAGACAAGCGAATCCAATCCGGCTCCTTGAGGTATTCACTAGCCGCCAACAAAGTCTCGCCTCGGCTGCCGTTACTAACAATGGCAACTTCTAGTCCGAGTTGTTTCAGATACTGCACGATTTCAACAAATCGCGGATGGAGTGTTGGCTCACCACCGCCAATCAAGATTACTGATTTCATGCCGCGACGAGTCAGTTCACAAAGCGAGTCGCGAAGCTGGCCCTCGTCATACTTTGTCCCCGAGTTGAGAATTTCCCAATCAATGCAGTGATCGCACTGATAATTGCATGCCGTCGTCAAATCCAGATTGATGGAAAGAGGCACTGCATCCGGAGGTAGCGGGGGAACAACGCCCGCCGACTTTGCGGCGATGCGATCATGTTGCCAGCGGACATAGTCGACTACTTGTGGCCACGCAGACTCCTGCAATAGCTTGGCCCGAAAGTCATGAAAATCATGAGCACCATCCATCACCTAACAACCTCGCCACATGCTAGTATTTCCATTCGATTTCGATTGCCCCAGGCAGGAGACACCTGCCACCTTATAAAAGTGCTGGAAAATTGCCGCAAGGCAGGTTTGCCAGCAAACAGCGATGCTACCACTAACATTCGCACGTCGGGATTTTCGAACGGCCCATCGTTCTCCAGGCAATTAGCATTTTTCATCATTCCATAATCGTCTATATTCTTTCACGCCGATGGAACGGCCACGCTGACAATCTATCACGATGTATTCTACATGCGTCAAAAACTATCCGTACTGATTCCCTGTAAAGATGAAGGGCATAACATCCGCGCGTGCATCGATTCCGTGAGGGACAGCGCTGCAGAGATTCTTCTAGCCGACTCCGGATCAACCGACGAAACCCTTGACATTGCGGCAGACCTTACCAACAGCAAACCGGAAATTCGAATCGTACAGCGCGAAAACATTAACCCTTCCAACTTCAAAAACTAGCCATCCCGCAAGCAAATGGGGCATTCACAAAATATGCCTTTTTATGGGTCTTGGAAAAGAATCGGGCGACATCCTCAATCCTGAATCAAAACAATCCGAAAAACCCCGGCAGGTTTCAATCCCCCCTTCTTCAATCCATTTGTTAAAAAAAGAAGATGCCGCCTAGAGGAGCACGAAAGAACATTTTCATGTCCATAACACAACTTCCAAAATCGACTCCTGGGGTTTTACTCCGTCAGACGCGCATCATCGAGAAGCGTTCTCCAAACGATGACGATGGATTCGCCGCTATCGAGAATCGAACCCCTAAGCCACTCACAATACCCGGCCTCCACGAGGCTGTCCAAAAAGTTGTCGCAAAGCTACCGCGAGGTTCTCTTCTCGATGTGGGCGCAGGACAGGGAGCATTTTCTCTCTGGGCACAACAACAGAATTTTACGGTCACGGCGACCGATGTCGATCCCAACAATTACTTCACTCCCACAATCCCGTTCCAACAAGCAGATCTGGGTGGTCGCTGGCCCTTTGCCGATGCCAGCTTCGACATTGTTGTATCGATTGAGGTGCTCGAACATGTTGAAAACCATTACCACTTTCTTCGGGAATGCTGCCGGGTTTGTAAACCTGGCGGCCGTATTGTCCTGAGCACACCAAACTGCCATTCCATCGAATCGCGGCTGAATTACTTTCTCACTGGATTCGATGATTGTGCTCCACAACCGATCGATCATGAAAACCGGACATTGGGCAGTATCTACATGGAACATATCCATCCGGCGCCCCTGCCAATCATAGAATTTGGGCTCAGACGTTGTGGGTTTGAAATCGAACAGGTCACCTATAATCGTCGACGGCGTCTGGCAACTGCGTTACTGCCGATTCTCTATCCTTTTCTCTGGTGGCGAACGTTTCGCCATCTGATTTTGCGTGAGCATGATGCTGACTCCCGCAAGCGAAATCGAAATCTGATGCGACTACTACTCGATCCCAAAATGCTCACCGGACGCATCGCGGTGTTTACCTGTCGCAAAGTTGTTGATCCGGCGTCGGCAGATCAATAGCACAGTAGAACATTGAGCAGAGGCTACTCTGTTCGGGGTCTCATGCTGCCCGCTGGCGATTTTTTCCGAGCCATTCGTCGTAGACGGCCAACGTCCCCGTTACCATCTCGTTGTGGGTAAACTTTTCGTGGGCCCTCTGGAAGGCCCGTTCCACAAGCAACGCCCCTTCATCTTTTCGGGAGAGTCCTTCTAAGATCGCACTAGCCAGGGAATGGCTGTCCCGAGCTACAGCTATGCGGGCACACGGGCCTTGTGGGTCGTCTAATCCGATCACATCGGCAATCCCCCCTGCCCCGGTCGTCACAATGGGTACCCGGGCAAACATCGCATCGAGCAGCGAAGTACCGAGGCCTTCTGTAAGTGAGGGCATGACGAACAGGTCTGCCGCTTGAATCATGTCGGGAACGTCATGTCGGTAGCCCAAAAACATTGTGCATGATTCTAGACCCAGGCGCGTCACCTGGGCTTTGAGAGAAGCGGCAATTTCACCGTCCCCCACAAAAGCGACGCGAAGCTTTGGATAATGGGCAAGAACCTCGGGGAGAGCATCGAGCAAAAAAGCATGGCCTTTACAGGGTGTAAGCGAGGCAACGACGGTCAAAAGTGGCTCATCCTCCTGTAGACATAGGCTACAGCGTCCGCGGCATCTATCGCCTGCTGCCACTCGATCTGGATCCACACCGCTCGGTACAAGCCGGAGCATCGAATCTGGGATACCATGTTGGCGACAAACATCCATCACCGCCCGAGAAATACCAACAACAACATCTGTAAGGAGACGAAATTTTCGACTCGATCGGATTGGAAAGGCAACCCGACGCGAAGCCACCCGCAGCGGTGGCCTCAGTCCAAGCGTTGCAAGGCCACCGGCGGTAATCGCATGTCCATCATGCGAATGGATTACGTCAGGTGCAATGGAAGAGACAAGACGACGTAATGCCCACAGGGAGTCTGGCCCGCGACCACGATGACCAAAGGTATGCACCTCAAAATTTGCCGCCTGTAAACGCTCGGCAAACGCACCACCTCGCCTTGCAACAATCACCGATCGATGGCCCTTCCGTCTGAGCCCCTCGGCTAGATGCAGTGCTTGCTGTTCCCCGCCCTGCCATTTCTTTTCTGTGGAAAGATGAAAAATTGTCAGCGGTGCGTGCGTGATGGTCATATTGAAAAGACAAAAAGACAAATGAACGTTTTGAACCGGCGCTCAAAAGATATCCGCCAACTGCGCGGAACCCAAGATCAAAACTGCTAGCATCTTTTGAGGTTGCTGTAAAACAAACCGCCCCAGTACACTCCGTAACCACTATGAAAATCGCAATATTCCTTCCCAACTGGATTGGCGATGTTGTCATGGCAACGCCAACGCTGCAGGCCATCCGGCAGCATTATGGACCGGCCGCTCATCTGATTGGCGTAATGCGACCCTACGTGTCGGACGTACTGGCAGGTACCGATTGGTTTGATGCACAAATATTGTACGATCCCAGATCTCGGGATTCCAAACTACGGAGCCGATCTCTGATCCGCAAGCTTCGTGAGCAACGCCTCGATACTGTTTTATTGCTACCCAATTCTCTCCGAACTGGGGTACTGGGATGGCTCAGCGGCGCGCCCAAACGCATTGGATACGCTCAGTACGGTCGTGGTCCTCTGCTCACCGACAAACTCAAATTTCAAAAATCACGAGGCCGATTCATGCCGGCCTCGACCATGGAATCGTATCTTGCACTTGCCCACCTTATGGGATGTGCCCCAAGTCCACCGAAACTCAAACTAGCAACACTGCCCCAAGACGAAGCCGCAGCGGACGGCGTTTGGCACCGCTTGCGTTTGCCCCCAGGTAATGAAGTCGTGGTATGCCACAACGCGGGAGGTTGGGGAGGCCATGCGTCTTCCAAGGCATGGCCGAACACCTATTTGGCAGCGTTGGCGCACCGCATTGCAACTCGTAATGGAATGCATGTACTCGTACTCTGTGGCCCAGAAGAACGTGCCGCGGCCGCAGATATTGCCCTGCGTGCCGCCCACCCACGGGTCAAAAGCCTTGCCGACCAACCGCTGGGGATTGGACTCACCAAAGCATGCGTCCGACGCAGTCGACTGATGATCAGTAGCGATAGCGGACCACGACACTTTGCCGCGGCATTTGGAGTCCCCGTGATTACACTCTATGGCCCAACGCACAAGGCATGGGGAAACACGAACCACGCCCATGCCATCAATCTCTCAGAAGATGTCTCCTGCGGACCTTGCATGAAGCGTGTCTGTCCATTGGAACACCATCGCTGCATGCGGGACCTGTCGGTTGACCGAGTATACGCCGCCGTAGCCAAACAGTTGACAGTCGAGCCCGAGTTTGCTCCGCGGTGGCAAAAGTCAGGGACGATTCCTGCCTGAAAATCCCTCCACTTGGAGGTGCGCTGTGGCTGCTCGCTTAAGCGGTTCACAATTCTTTGAGAACCGCTTAAAGTACTTGGATCTGGTTATCCACAGAAAAATCTTCCGCCACCTTCATGGCAGCATGCTGGGCAAGTTGATAGCAGTGAAAACTTGAACAGAAGCCTTCCAGCACAACGTGCGTGCCGGTCATGACAATGGCGAGGTTGTGTACCCGCCCACTTGTCTTAAGATGAATCTCCTGACGAATCTGTGCTACCAACTCTTCAGCCCCATGAGCACGCTGTGGTCTCTTTGCAGAGGAGATGCCTATTGGGGAAGCCAAATCCATTGTAGCAATCTCTTTCATCGGTCACTCTTCCTATCGGACCTGGGGCAAACCCCAAAAGTGCAGAGACACTTTGACGACATTCCACCCCTAGAACACAAACCGTTGTAAGAGTCTACGTTCTAATCGGTTTTTCGTCAACCAGGACAGTGAGAAAAGAAAGTCTGGGAAGAAAAATGAACCGCAGCGGCCGTTATTGTGGAAATCGAGCTACAACCATCGAGGTAGTAAAACTAGCGCGTTTTGGCGGTTTGCAACTTCTTTGTTCGCTGCAGATAAGCCACCACCATCTCTGCAAGTGCCTCTGCATCATCCTCGCCACCTGCTAGCACCAATTCGGCGTTGGCCGGTGGCTCGTAAGGATCGTCGATTCCTGTGAGGTTTTTAATTTCTCCCGCACGCGCTTTTTGATAGAGGCCTTTGGGGTCACGTTGTTCACAAATTTCGAGGGGGGTATCGACAAAAACCTCGACAAAGTCCCCAGCACCAAGTTGCTCTCGGATCGCATCGCGATCGCTTCGATAGGGGCTGACAAACGCGGTCAGAACGATGACTCCTGCAGCGGCAAATAATCCAGCCACCGCTCCAATGCGGCGGATATTCTCCGTGCGATCCTCTTTGGAAAATCCAAGTCCAAAGCGGTCTGCATATGCCTCGCCGTAAAACTCGCACAGGATCGAGGGTGTAGCGTTCAGGCCATGCCGTACATTATCGCCGTCGAGCAGGAAAGTATGGACACCCAGCCCATGGAGTGTACGGTCCACCAGATTCGCAACAGTACTCTTGCCCGATCCGGAAAGACCGGTGAACCAGACCACGCAGCCTGTGTGGCCATTGAGCGTCTCGCGGTCATCACGCGTTACACTCTGCTCGTGCCAGTGGACACCACCACTCTCATTACCCATCGGCTAGCCTCGATCGATATGTGCCCGCCTATGATTCGGCCAATACCCAAGCGCAAATGCTCTTCGGCCGGATCAAAGGATGAAAACTCGCATGGGAGAATAATACCCGAGCTTCACGAACCAAACAATCCAACCCCCCCGCTGTGCCTGAACTCAAAGTTTGTCCGGTTTGAGAAAGATGCCGCTGGCGGTTACCTCGAACAATTCCAACTCGCTGAGGATTTTGCCTTTACCGGAAATCACAACCGAATCGCCCGTTTTGAGGCCGAAGAGATCTCGGGCATCAATCGCGAGAACCTCGCCTGAACCATCGACAAACCGCACCGCGGCCAGTGGTGCCTTGGCGGCTCGGCGTTTGCAGAAGGGACAGTTGTCCGCATCGTGTCCCGGGGCATGGGTGTGCTCATCGGAAAGAATTTCTGTGACGAGAAAAGCAGCTTTGCCGGAAGTAAACACGTTGTCCGGACCAGGCCCTACCCGTCCCTCAAAGACGACCGTCGGACTCTCGGCAAGATGAGCCTTGGCATCGGCTAAACTCGTTGTCCCGCCCGGTGCATTTGTCAGAAGAAATTCGCTTCGCCACTTTCCAATCCTCGGATCTTCTGTCCCGCAACCGACAATCGATACCAACACCGCCAGTTGCAGAATGACCACCGCAGCTTGCAAATGAACAAAACGTAACTGGCGGCATGGTGGCTTGGCAAACATCGAATTTTCTCGTTTTATTGCTGTGGCGCAAACGATTGTAGCGTGCCGATTGCCGATTCGATTTTTTCGGCGTAGGGTGTGTAGGATGGCTCGCCATCACCGTGCACCTTCTCATCGATCTGGCCAAATGCGTCAAATAGTGTGTCGACTGCCTTTTTGACTGCCTCCTCGTCCGCCTCACTGAGTGATTGTTTGTCCGCTAAAAGAGGAATCGCCTCAAGCACATGGCCAATCTCGTGCAGCGGCACATCGGCCACCTTGATGTCACCCGTTGCGAGTGCTTCTTTAATCTGAAGTTGCAGTTTGGCGACCAATGCGACCGCCTCAGCATAGGTTTCCGGATGATCGGTAGCATGATCCGCATCATCCTGATCGTGATCGTGTTCATTATGGTCGTCGTGATTATGGTCGTCGTGATCATGGTCGTCGTGATTATGGTCGTCGTGATCATGGTCGTGTTCCTCCACCGCTTCCGGGGCACCGCGACGCGACTCAGGAGCGGACGGATTGCAGCCACACAGGTAAAGAACATAGAAAAGACTCAAACAAATCGCTATTTGATCAATGTTATATCGCATACGTTTTCTCCCAAAGCGCCCGTTTTATTATTGTCTGTCCTGCTCCGCAATTCAACTTCGTGATCCTAGAGAAGATGCCACAGCCGTTTACGGGGGATGATCCTGTTGCCGGGTATGTTTGTGCGGTTCTGGGTGGTCGTGATCTGCATGCTCAGCTGGGTGGGAATTGGAATCGTGCAAATGTGCAGGTTCCAGATAGCGTAGTCCGTGCGCAAGTGCCACACCGAAGAGCAACATCGCCGTGAGTTTGAACCGATCGTGGGTATGGAATTGCAACTCGGGCAGCAAATCCCCCAACGAAATACAGATGAAAATTCCTCCCGCAAAGGCGAGGGCACAGCCAATCACGACCATTTCGTGTGGTGTATTGCGGACACCCAGATAGAAGGCCAGTGCACCGAGCGGGCACATCATGGCATATCCACAATTCACAACCGTCTGACTTCGCATCGACCATCCACTACCCGCCATCAGCGTGGTGATTGAAAGTGAATCGAGCGGTTTGTGCAACAAAACCCCAAGAAAGACCGCAAAGCCGAGAAAAATTGCTCCCGACATATGTTGGCTGTCGCTCAACACAGCGGCGGAGAGGGCTACCCCGTCAAGCAGCGTGTGCAGCGAGAGCCCGAGGGCAATCCCCACCCAACGATACTTGGAACCGGACAGTCGGTGCGGATCTTCATGCGAGCATCCATGACCGCCGGCCTCTGCATGTGCATCATGTGAATGCCCATGATCATGGGAACTGAAAACGCGTATCAGCAAAAACGTCGTTAACAACCCGAGCATTAACCACCAGACGGCCCGATCGATCGACACCTCGGCGTTGAGGCTGTGGGGCAGAAGATGAAAAAGTCCAATTCCAAGCATCAAGCCACCGATACCACTGAGCAGCAACTGGAGCCGCGTATGGTTCAGTCGGATTAGGGCAGGCAAAAATCCACCCAGCAAAGAACTTAGGACTACCAACACCGCATAGATTGTAATTACGATTGATGGCTGCACGCAAAACCCTCGTTTTTCAGATTACTTTCAGTACAATGGAAAAAACCAATTCCTCATTAGCGACCTCCACCCCAAGTTCGTCAAGCAGTTGGAAGAAAAAATTCTGATTTGTTTCAAAATTAATGGCGCTAATGCCAACCGACGAACAGTTGCAAAAGTGATTGACTGATGAAGTATCCTGAAGACCATACTCCGGATCCGAGTTGCGAAACTGAGGATCATCAAGGGCAACTCGGCAATTTGCTCTCAGAAGAGGCCTGCCAACAAGCCGCGACGATTTTCAGTGTTCTGGGAGACCCAAATCGTCTCCGACTGCTGGGGCTACTGGTCAATCAAGAACTCTGTGTTACGGAGATTGCAGATGCCTTGAACGACAACTTACCGGCGGTTTCGCAGCGACTCAAATTGCTGCGGAGTGAACGCATCGTCAATTACCGCCGCCAAGGCAAGCATGTCTATTACCGTTTGGATGACGATCACATCGTCCAACTCGTCCAAAACGGCCTAGCACATGCAGAGCACCACTGATTGCATTTTGAGAAAGAACGCCAAGGGCGGGATCAGTCGGAGATTCCCGCCAGTTCGCACATATTGGCCGCCATCACTGGCTGTGGACAACTCCAAACCAAAAAAAACAGTGCCTCGCGGCAGAGGCGACCCGCCAGATGGCCTTGGACGTAACCGGCTCCCTTAGCAGCCGCCATGGCCGCCTGCGTCGAGCGTAGTGCAAGGCTGTTGGATCGAGTGCGAAGCTGTTCGGTCGTACAAGGACTCGAACCGGATGCCAGAGCGAGCAGATCGGCTTCGACCTGATCATATTCGCTCCGCAACTGCCCAGCCGGTTCGAGCAAATTTTTTCTCTCTTCTCCCTGCTCTTCTGTAAAACAAATTGCCCGGTTTGCTAGGCCAATAGCCAGAGCCGATGTTTGCAATCCCCCTGATTTTGCGCCCGTGGCGCCAAGCAATACATTCGGTTCCGGACCGGCCAGAAGCCAGCAGCGATCTAGCTGGACTCGATTCAAATAGACTGCGGCGGTATGACTTCCGGTAAGGGCCACAAATTGGACCGGGGGGTCGCAACTGATGCCCGGCAAATTCATCGGCAGCAAGGCGAGTATCTGTCGACCATCGTCAAGCTCGGCACCCACGGCCACAAAATCAGCATGCAATCCTCCCGTGACCCAAGGACAAAATCCATCGAGAAGGAAACCTTCTGCAGTCTCTTGAGCACGCAACACGCAGTGACCAAGATGTCGATGACTGGTCGTCAAATGAGAGATTCCCAAGGTCATAAAGGTTCGTCCGGAGACCAGATCATCGAGCACTTTTTGCGGAATGTCCGTGCCTGCCACAGCGATCCGCCGCAACGCGCCGCTGGCCTGGGTGATGATAAAAGCGGTATTCAGGCAGGCGGCACTCAAACGAAGATACCCTCTCAAAAGGTCCGCCTCCGCCCAACCCAAACCTCCTTTTTCCGGCTCCAAAAACCATCGGTAGACCCCATATGCGGCACAGAGGCGGAGTTGTTCGGTAGGCCAGTCACCGCTGCGATCGATTGGCTCGGCCCCGGCTGCTAAGGCAGCACACAAGGCCTCCATCTCGGGAGATTCTGGCTTGAGAATCTCTCTTGGTTCTGATGTTTGCTGCACGATGATCTCTCCGCAACGAGATGGTGTTTACCTACGTTGCCGAATCGACAGGCAACTCATATTCAAGGCCAACAGGCATCCTAACTTAACCTGTGGCCTCACTCGGGGCAACTCGCCTGTAGTCATTGAGGGTGTTTCCAATCCCTGAGAAGACGTATAATCACCCACACTCATATTTTCAAGACTATCGCACAATCGCAAGAGATCGTTATGAGTCAGACAGAGGCTAGTCCAAAAGAATCGCACCCGCGGTCACAGGGATCGGAATTATCGGCTGAGTCACTTTATGAGAAGTGCACAGAGATCGCTCGCAATCTCTGGTGGTCGTGGCATTCAGAAGTTGTGAATTTGTTTCGGGATCTCGATCCGATCCGCTGGCGACAACTCGATCATAATCCGATCGCCCTTCTTGCGGAGTTCACACCAGAACGACTGGGGGCGCGAGCAGGTGAACTGGTGCTCTATAGCAGAATCAATCAGGCGTACCGGCAGTTGAAGGAATATCTTGCAAGCAACCAAACCTGGGGGGCGACCAATGCCGGGGTACTCGGAGCCAGACCAGTCGCGTACTTCTCCGCCGAGTTTGGTATCCATGAATCGGTCCCGATCTACTCGGGTGGCTTGGGGGTGCTTTCGGGCGACCACATCAAAAGTGCCAGTGGTCTTGGAATCCCTTTGGTGGCCATTGGTTTGTTTTATGATCAGGGCTATTTTCGACAATGGCTTAACGATGAAAGTTATCAAGTTGAAGAGTACCAGGATACGTTGGTTGAAAATTTACCGATGGAACCGGCTGTCAGCAACGATGGCAAACCGATCACTGTGGAAATCGACACTCGTGATGGCAAATTGCTTGCAAAAGTTTGGCTGATGCATGTCGGTCGCGTTAATCTTTACCTGCTCGACTGTGACCTCGAGGGGAACAAGCCCGAAGACCGCGAATTGACATCGCGGCTTTATGGCGGCGATACCCGCACACGCATTCGGCAGGAACTCGTTCTTGGCATTGGTGGCATGCGTGTCTTGAGGGCTTGTGGTATCACACCTGGCGCTTACCACATGAATGAGGGACACAGTGCGTTTGCAGGACTTGAAGCAATTCGGGATTTTATGCACATCGATGGACTTGATTTCGATGAAGCACTGCGCGAGGTGGCTCACCGCTCCGTGTTTACCACACACACACCGGTACCGGCCGGTCACGACCGTTTTGATTCCGCCCTCATTGAAGAACATCTCGGTCCACTTCGGGAGTCGCTTGATATTTCATTGCACCAACTGATGGGTCTTGGCCGAGTCGATCCGCAAAACGAAAACGAGTCGTTTTGCATGACTGTTCTGGCATTGAAACTCTCCCGTCGCGCAAATGCTGTCAGTTCACTGCATGGTCAGGTGAGCCGACGGATGTGGGCCCACCTCTGGCCCTGGCGGGTCGAGGAAGAAATCCCCATCGGGCATATTACCAATGGCATCCACATTCCATCATTTTTGGCCTTTCAGATGCGGCAGCTTTACGACCGCCATTTCCCAGCCGGATGGGCGACCCGCATGGGCGAGTCGGAGGTTTGGCAGAACATCTACCAGATCGATCCGGGCGAATTGTGGGAAACACACTATGCTTTGAAAAATTTAATGCTCACGTTTGTTCGCCGCCGGGTAAGTCGTCAATGCCGACGTCGCGGAGAAAGCGATGAGGCTGTCGAGGCAGCCCGTAATGTCCTCAACCCCAATGCCCTCACAATCGGTTTTGCCAGACGGTTTGCGACCTACAAACGAGCCAACCTGTTCATGTGGGATATCGATCGGCTTTATGAATTGCTGGAAGATACCGATCGGCCCGTACAATTTATCTTCGCAGGGAAAGCACATCCGGCAGACGAACCCGGAAAGCGTTTTATCCAACAGATCGATAATTTACGACATGATCCGCGAATTTCTGGCAAGGTGGTTTTCGTCGAAGATTATGATATCAACGTAGCAAGGCATCTGGTACAAGGCGTAGATGTCTGGCTGAACAACCCGCGCCGTCCGCTAGAAGCATCGGGGACGAGTGGGCAAAAGGTCATTCTTAATGGCGGGCTTAATTGTTCCGTACTCGATGGTTGGTGGGCGGAGGCCTACAACGGGATGAATGGTTTCGCGATCGGGGAAGGTCGCACCCACGCTTCCGATGAAGTCGCCGATCATCGTGATTCCGAGGACCTCTATCAGGTCCTCAAAAATCAGGTTATCCCCACCTTCTACGACTGCGATAGTCATGGTCTGCCTCGTCAGTGGATTACGATGATGATGCATTCGATCGGTTCGTTGGCATGGCGATTCAGTGCACACCGGATGGTGATGGATTATTGTCGAAGTGCGTATCTTCCGGCAGCGGGTGGCCTCAGTTGCGATATGACCATTCGTGTCGGCTGATCGACCGACTCTTTTCGGAAGATGCAGCGACGATCTTGAGAGGCAGAAATCTCGAAAACAGGGTCATCGCGTTTGGTAAGGAGTATGGTTGCCTTGCCATCTCGGTTCTCTGAGTGTGGTGAAAACTGATCTTCTTTAAATCCGCACTATCGCGAAGTGGCTGAAACTTCGAGCAACTCACGTAATTGAGCAACCGCTTGTGCCGGATCGGAAGCCGCGGTGACCGCCGAAGCAACTGCCAAGCGATGGAATCCTGATTCGATGACCAGAGCCGCATTCTGTTGATCGATCCCACCGATCGCAAAGGACGGTAAACTGATCTCACGGGCAACCTGTTCCAACAAAGCTGGTCCCGGGAAACTCTCAAATGATTTGGTCTGTGAGGGAAAGACCGGACCGACACCCAAATAATTTGCCCCGTCAAGAACCGCCTGCCGCGCCTGTTCGATAGAGTGGGTTGATACCCCAATCAGACGGTCCGCGCCTACAATCCGCCGAACCGCCCTGACCGGACAATCGGTTTGGCCCACATGAACACCGTCGACGCCGGCAAGGACTGCAAGATCAGCACGATCGTTGATCAGAGAAAGAGTCCGATGGTCTGCGGTTAGTTCTGACAGTAAGCGAGATCGCTCCAAAAGATCGCGATCATTGGCCGATTTGTCTCTAAGTTGGATCGCACCAACTCCAACTTTAATCAAACTCTGAACCAGACTGCGAAAGTTATCTGTCGACGAACAACCATCAACCAGGACACAGAGATGAACTGATTCTAATCGCAAGCGGCTGTCCTGCGTGGTCTCCATTGCTGCTGCTACTGTATAGCTTCGGTAGCGGAGTGATTCACACTCGGCAGCTAAATCGGCATCAATGAGCTTCGCTGTCTCCTCTAAGCTGCGCAACGATTGTTGGAGGCGCGATACATTTGCCCTGGCCAACTCCCCAACATTGTTTCGTTTGCGTTCCTCTGGCACTGACAAGCTCGCTCCAACATCGCATTCTGTTTCACGCATGGCACAACGAGTCGACATCGGAATCGGCTGCAGGACCGCGGTTAGATCATGTCGCAGCCGCTTCCATTCCGCTGTCAAATGGGCATCGTCGAGAATGAAGCGGGCGTAGTCTTCGATCACGCGCAACGCTTCACCGGCCCGATTAGCGGTCGCATCCAGAAGTCGATATGCGCTGTCTTTCAACACGGCTAGAACACAGACAATAACTGGCCGACGATGCTTGCACCGCCAACAGTCGGCTCTGCGAGAGGTGATATTAGTAAATGGAACTCCGAGGTATCTCTATCCCTCTAGTTTGTCCTATCTGATAATTCCGTATAGTCCCCCGGCAAACTGGGGCCAGAGAGTGTGGTAAATCTCCTACAGAGAACCCGATAATGATGGACTAAGTCTTTTGCCTGCGTGCAATTCCATGATGGCTTTAATGTGCGGCAGACATCGCGCCTAACTCCAAGAACAAACGATAGTTGCCTTGATTCCACCTGCCTAGAGGGTTACAATTTTGACGGTAGGACGACAATGTGCGGCGTCCAGGCAAGGGCAAGACTAGCCCGCTAACGAGTAGCAAAACAAAAACTAGGATTTATTCATGAAGTGACCGCTCGGTGGAATTCGAGCGGTCGCCTCCCAGGCTCAGTTCAAGGCGATTTAGCACCACCACCCATTGAGTGGCACCTCGGCAGCCCAGCATTCGTGCAAGCTATCGATTGCCAATCGTCATGACGGCTCTCTGGGATGCGCTCGCGACATTGCAGGAGATGGAGAAAACTTATGTACGAACGATTTACGGATCGCGCCCGGAAGGTCATGCAACTTGCCAATCAAGAAGCACAGCGATTCAACCACGAATACATCGGCACGGAACATGTTCTCCTTGGCCTGATCAAGGAGGGAAGCGGTGTCGCAGCCAACGTGCTTAAAAACCTTGATGTTGATTTGCGCAAAATCCGACTAGAGGTTGAAAAATTAGTCCAGAGCGGTCCGGACATGGTAACTATGGGCAAGCTGCCACAGACCCCTCGCGCAAAAAAAGTCATTGAGTATTCTATGGAGGAAGCTCGCAACTTAAATCACAACTATGTGGGCACCGAGCACATCCTCTTAGGCCTTCTTCGGGAACAAGAAGGCGTTGCCGCCCAAGTCCTGATGAATTTAGGGCTCAAACTGGAAGAGGTCCGTGAAGAAGTGCTGAATCTCCTCGGACATGGTCTGGAAACCGGCGAAGTCTCTGAACGTGGTGGTGGTGAAAGGGGTGGGAGCAGTCCGGCAAGTAGTAGCAAAAGTGGAAAATCGAAGACCCCAGCACTCGACAGTTTTGGGCGCGATCTGACGGCTTTGGCTGAACAAAAAAAACTTGACCCTGTGATCGGCCGTGAAAAAGAAATTGAGCGAGCCATTCAAATTCTCTGCCGGCGCACCAAAAACAACCCTGTGCTTCTCGGTGAGGCGGGTGTTGGAAAAACGGCGATTGTCGAAGGCTTTGCTCAGCGAGTGATCGAGGGCAATGTTCCGGAACTACTCTGCGATCGACGGATTGTTGTCTTGGATCTTGCCATGATGGTTGCCGGCACAAAATATCGCGGGCAGTTTGAAGAACGCATTAAAGCGGTGATGAATGAAGTCCGCCGAACAAAAGACACCATTTTGTTTATAGACGAACTCCATACACTTGTCGGTGCAGGTGGCGCAGAAGGAGCCATTGATGCTTCCAATGTCCTAAAGCCAGCTTTAGCACGCGGTGAAATCCAATGCATTGGTGCAACGACGCTTGACGAGTATCGGAAATATATTGAAAAAGACAGCGCGCTAGATCGACGATTTCAGATCGTCATGGTTGAACCCTCTAACGCAACCGAAACCATTGAAATTCTCAAAGGTCTTCGGGACCGCTATGAAACGCATCATCGAGTTCAGATTACTGATGATGCCATCGTCTCTGCGGTAGAACTGTCAGACCGCTATATCACTGGTCGTTGTCTGCCAGACAAGGCAATTGACGTTATTGATGAAGCCGGAGCTAGAGTACGCCTAAAAGCGATGACACGACCGCCTGATCTTAAAGAGATTGATGAAGAAGTTGAGCGACTGAACAAAGATAAAGAGGAGGCGGTAGCCAACCAGGATTTTGAAAAAGCCGCCCGATTACGTGATACTGCTGACAAGCTAAAAAAGAAAAAGGAAACCATTACACGCGAATGGAGAGAAAAGTCGCGTGAGACCGATGGTGTGGTCGATGAGGATGTGATTGCTGAGGTCGTTTCCAAGATGACGGGGATTCCACTTACCCGGATGACAACCGAAGACAGTTTACGTCTGATGGAAATGGAAAAAGACTTACATAAACGGGTTATCAGTCAGAATGAAGCGGTAACTGCTATTTCAAAAGCAGTCCGTCGCAGTCGCAGCGGCCTCAAAGATCCGAAGCGTCCTACTGGATGCTTTATTTTTGCCGGCCCCACCGGTGTCGGCAAAACATTACTTGCCAAAGCACTTGCTGAGTTCATGTTTGGCGATGAAGAGGCGCTCATCCAGGTAGACATGAGCGAATATATGGAAAAGCACAATGTGAGCCGACTCGTTGGCGCACCTCCAGGTTATGTTGGGTTTGAAGAAGGTGGCCAGCTGACTGAAAAGATTCGACGGCGTCCCTATGCGGTTGTCTTACTTGATGAGATAGAAAAAGCACATCCTGATGTCTTTCATATGCTGTTGCAAGTCATGGAAGAGGGACGCCTGACAGACAGTTTTGGGCGTAATGTTGATTTTCGAAATTGTATTCTGATTATGACAACCAATGCTGGCGCAGAAGCTATTAAAAATGAAAGCTCGCTAGGCTTTCAAAAACCGGACGACAATGCGTCTTACGATAGCATGAAGAATCGCGTCAATGATGAAATTGAAAAAGTTTTCCGGCCTGAATTTCTTAACCGCGTCGACGATGTGATAATTTTTCGGCACCTCACTTCTGAAGATCTCAAAGATGTCATTGACCTAGAACTCTCCAAGGTCCGCGAGCGATTAGTCGACCGCGGTTTCAATATTACACTGACCAATGAAGCGAAGGCGTTCTTAATCAAAAAGGGGTCTAATTTAGATTTTGGAGCTAGACCTTTGCGTCGATCTATCGAGCACTACGTCGAGGATCCCCTTTCAGAGGAGCTATTAAAAGGCGAATTTGAGGGCAAGAACTACATCTTGGTCGATGTCTATAAGGATGATGAAGGCAAGGTCAAACGCCTTGATTTCTCTGGTGAAATGAAAACTGATTCTGCGGAGGAGCCTGTCGGGGCGGTTGCCGGTGAAAGTGAAGACGAACCACCACCAGAATCGAAAGAGTGAGCAATCAGCGGAATTTGGATTGGCAATGTCCTTCGCTCGATCATTGTATTTTCCAGGCAAAAAGCTGAGTCATACGATGGCTGAGCTTTTCGGTAAGGTTTCGATAATTTGAATCGCACTGACCGTTTCGTTACGGTATTTTTCGGTAA